>JBILNU010000022.1:0-18164 GCA_044374815.1 Flavobacterium sp. | reverse complement strand
TCATCTTTATTGAATCCCACAAAATAAAAGCCCGCGTTTTATTAGACGAAAATAATGAAGTTACAAGAGATTGGTTAAAATTAGAGCAAGCCGCTTTACAAACAAAAAAACTATCTCAAACCGAAAAGGAAAAAGCCATTTTACACACTTCAAATGTGTTGGGTAGAAGTTTTTCGGAAGTGTTGGATATTTACGATGCTTTTGGAACTAACGAAAAACCAGATCGTTTTTTACATATTATTTATTGGTTAGGAAAACTAGCAATAGAAGAAGTGGTAGACAACAATAAACGAACCATTACTTTTAGTCCGCTACTGCGTGAACGACTTGGACACCACATTCACGGGGAGGTGTGGGCAACTAATATTAAAGAAATATTAATTCAAAATAATTTATTCGAACGCCCAATTCACATTATAAGCGCCAACATGCACTCGGTAATGAATTCTATTTTTGCTAACCCTGTTTTAGGGTCTAAGTACAAAGGCAAATCCGAATATGATATTTATGAAGATTTAAGCGCATCGGTTAATAAAGAGTTACGAAATAAAGTGGAAGCTTTTGCGTTACAAAACGGAATGATTTCTTTGCCAGATCAATCGGGAACTAACATTGATGTTCAAATTTTTGATACTTCCAAAATGGATTGGGCAAAATCGAATTTTCCTAATGCTACAATAAAAGGAGAAAACCCTGTGATTATTGTAATGGATTATGCTTTTGGAGAACAAGCTTATGAAACCATAGATGAATTATTAAAGCCATTAAAGAAAGAAGATAAAGTATATTTTTTAAATGTAGAATCGGTTTCAATAATGGGTAAAGCCGGAATTCTTCAGGGGGGTAAAGGCGATATCATGATTCCGAATGCACACATTAATGAGGGCACAGCCGATAATTATTCTTTTGTAAATGAGCTTACCGCAAATATGTTTGAAGGAAACGGAATACCTGTTTTTGCCGGACCAATGGTTACCGTATTGGGAACTTCATTACAAAATAAAGATTTATTGAAATTTTTCCACGACTCAACTTGGGGCGCCATAGGACTAGAAATGGAGGGATCTTATTATCAAAAAGCCATTCAAAGTGCTTCTAAAATTAGAAAAAGCATTAATGAAAATGTAAAAGTAAGGTATGCGTATTATGCTTCAGATAATCCATTGGAAACAGGAAGTACCTTAGCTTCTGGCGGATTAGGAACCACAGGGGTTAAGCCCACTTATTTGATCACTATAAAAATACTAGAACAAATTTTTAACATAAATTAAATTAACAATGAGTACTAAAAACGAACAAAATAGTAATGCCGAAGAAATTGATTTAGGCGTTTTATTTAAAAAAATTAATAATTTTTTTAGCAGTATATTTTTAAATTTTTTTAAAGGAATTTTATTTATTAAACAAAATGGTATAAAAATCATTGGTTTAATAATTTTAGGAATTGGATTAGGAATTTTAATTGATATTTCTAATAAAAGCTATAAAAGTGAAATAATTGTTATTCCAAATAACGACGGTACGGATTACTTATATTCTAAATTAGACCTCTTTAATTCTAAACTAGAAGAAGAAGACGGAGAATTTTTTAAAGGAATCGGAATAAATAACTTTCAATCTATTTCAAAATTAAAGGTTGAGCCTATAGTTGATATATACAATTTTGTAAATAATTCAGCCGTTCCTTTAGCAAATGCACAAACCACTCAAAATTTTGAATTAGTAAAACTATTATCTGAAAGTTCAGATATTAATAAAGTTATTAAAGATAAATTAACTAGCAAAAACTATTCAAATCATTCTATAGTTATTGAAACAAAAGGGGAGATATCGGAAAAAAATGTTATTAAACCCATATTAATTTGGTTAAATAAAGATAAATATTTATCAAAAATTAATAAAATTTCAAAAGCAAGTATTGCAAATAAAATTAAGAAGAATGAACAAGAGATAAAGCAATTAGACTCCTTAATAAGTCAAATCTCTAAAAGCATGGGCAAAAATGAAAGAAGTTCTAATTTGGTTTATAATAATGAAAACAATCAAATAAACGGATTATTTGATTTAAAAAATAAATTAATTAATGAAATTGCTAATAAAAAAATAGAGTTAGTTAAAATGGATTCATTTATTAAAGAAACGAGTATTATTATTAATATAAAGAACAATACAGGCATTAATGGTAAAATGAAATTAATACTACCAATATTATTTTTGGTTTTATTCATATTTATAAATGCTTTTAATGAATTTTATAAAAGCCAATTACAAAAATTAAAGCAAAACTAATGAAAGGAATTATCTTAGCAGGAGGTTCTGGAACAAGATTACACCCATTAACCATTGCAGTAAGTAAGCAGTTAATGCCAATTTATAACAAGCCAATGATTTATTATCCCTTGGCCACATTAATGTGGGCAGGAATAAAAGAAATTTTGATTATTTCTACACCTCATGATTTACCTCTTTTTAAATCGTTGCTTGGAGATGGACATAAGTATGGGTGTCGATTTGAGTATGAAGTTCAAGAGCATCCCAATGGTTTAGCGGAAGCGTTTATTATTGGAAAAAAATTCATAGGAAACGACAAGGTGGCACTAATATTAGGAGATAATATTTTTTACGGAACCGGATTAGCCGATTTGCTTCAAGCAAATAACGACCCAAACGGTGGAATTATTTATGCATACCATGTTCATGACCCAGAGCGCTATGGCGTTGTAGATTTTGACAAACAAGGAAATGTAATTTCTATTGAAGAAAAACCAAAAGAGCCTAAGTCTAACTACGCTGTTCCAGGGGTTTATTTTTATGACAATGATGTGGTAGAAATTGCTTCCAATATCAAACCTTCGCACCGAGGAGAAATAGAAATAACCGATGTAAATAAAGAATATTTACGCAGAGGAAAACTTAAAGTAAGTATTTTAGATAGAGGAACCGCTTGGTTTGACACGGGAACGTTCAATTCATTAATGCAGGCGGCACAATTTGTTCAAGTCATAGAAGAGCGTCAAGGATTAAAAATTGGATCCATTGAAGAAGCGGCATTTAGAATGGGATTTATTGATAAAGCCCAATTAAAAGCATTGGCAGAACCTTTGCTTAAAAGTGGCTACGGAAATCAATTAATGGACATTTCAAACGAATAATAGAATTATCACCAATGAATTTTATTTCTACCAAATTAGAGGGATGCTTTGTTATTGAGCCAAAAATAATCCAAGATTCAAGAGGTTATTTCATGGAAACTTTTAATGAAAATGTTTTCCAAAATGGAATAGGCAAAAAAATAGTTTTTGTTCAAGACAATCAATCTTTTTCAAGTAAAGGAGTTTTGCGCGGTTTTCATTATCAAACCGGCGATCATGCTCAAGCAAAATTGGTGCGCGTGCTACAAGGAGAAGTATTGGATGTAGCGGTTGATATTAGACCAAACTCTTCCACATATGGTCACTATGTTTCGATTTTGCTTTCGGGTGAAAACCAAACCCAATTTTTTATTCCGAGAGGTTTCGCACATGCTTTTTTGGTATTAAGTGAGACGGCAACTTTTTTTTATAAGTGCGATAATTTTTACAATAAAGAAAGTGAAGGAGGAATTATTTATAATGACCCAGCTCTAAATATTGATTGGCAATTTCCAATTCACGACATGATTATTTCAGAGAAGGACCAAAACCTTCCTGCTTTTGAAAACGCCAAAAAAGTATGGTAATATTAGTAACAGGCGCTAACGGTCAACTTGGGCAAGCAATAAAATTTATTTCTGGTAATTATCCCGAAATAAATTTTGTTTTTTGTACATCATCCGAATTAGACATTACTAATAAAAAAAATTGTGACGAAGTATTCCATAAATACAAACCCAATTATTGTATTAACGCTGCTGCATATACAGCAGTTGATAAAGCAGAAAGCGAACCCGAAAAAGCGCATTTAACAAATGTTATTGGCGCTAAAAACATTGCCGAAACTTGTAGAGAGCAAAATACCGTTCTCCTACATATTTCTACCGATTTTGTTTTTGATGGTAGTCAAAATAAACCGTATACCGAACTAGACATTCCAAACCCTACAGGTGTTTATGGTAAGACAAAATGGGAAGGAGAAAAAGCAATACAAGAAATATTAAATCAGTATTTTATTGTAAGAACCTCATGGGTTTATTCGCAGTTTGGCGCTAATTTTATGAAAACGATGTTGCGTTTGGCTTCCGAGAGAGATACCATTTCTGTGGTTAATGATCAAATAGGAACACCTACCAATGCCATTGACTTAGCCGATGTAATAATACAAATTTGCAATAAACAAAGTCAACGACCAAAAGATCAATCACTTTTTGGAATTTATAATTTCAGCAACGAAGGAAAATGTTCCTGGTATGATTTTGCAAAAAAAATATTTGAAATAAATAATAATAAAATTAACTTAATTCCCATTTCAACAACAAGTTATCCTACACCAGCCAAAAGACCAGCACAAAGTGTTTTAGATAAAAGTAAAATAAAATCGGTTTTTTGCGTTATAATAGGTTGTTGGGAAGATAGCTTAGAAAAAAACTATTCCAATAAATAATAAACAATCATTATCCTTGAAGAAAAAGCTACTTTATTTAGTCTTACTAATTTTAAATTTCACAATAGTTTGTGCTCAAAAAACGAGCAAGATTATTGTTGAAAACGCTGATTTTTCGGATATAAATCAAAATGAAGTTCCAGACGCTTTGTTGCTAACCGGAAATGTAAGAGTACGACATGACGGCGTGGTAATGACTTGTAATAAAGCCTATTATTTTCAAATTGAAAACTACATTAAGGCATTTGGCGAGGTACAAATGGTTCAGGGAGATACCTTATATTTAAATAGTAAGTATGCCGAATATAATGGAAACATTAAAAAGGCATTCGCCTCGGGAAATGTAATTATGACTTCGCCCGAATCTACTATGATTACGGATACAATCTATTTAGATCGAAACATTCAGGAAGCTTATTTTAATTCAAATGCTACAATTGTAAATAAAAAGAACACCTTAAAAAGCAAGTCGGGGAGGTATTATATTAAAGAAAAAAAATACCAGTTTTTAACTTCGGTTGTGCTTACCAATCCAGAATATACAATTAAGTCAAACCATCTAGATTATTATACCTCACAAGGGGATTCTTATCTAAAAGGCCCTTCTACAATAACCGGTAAAGATAATTTTATTTATACCGAAAACGGGTATTATAATAGCAAGAAAAACATTGGAAATTTTAAAAGGAAATCCTACATAAAATATAAGGAACGACTAATTGAAGGAGATAGTTTATACTATGACCGCAAGAGAGAGTTTGCCTCTGGAACCAACAATGTAAAAATCACCGACTCGATAAATAAAGCCATAATTAAAGGGCATTATGGTGAAGTATATAAAAACAAAGATTCCTTATTTGTTACTAAACACGCTTCTGTTAGATACTTAATAGAAAAAGACTCCATGTTTATTCATGCCAAAAAAATAATCGTTACGGGCAAAACAGGAGAAAGAAAAGTTACAGGATATCATAATGTTCGTTTTTTCAAAACAGACCTTAGCGGAAAATGTGATTCGATCCATTCTGATCAAAAAGTCGCACTTACAAAACTAATTGGAAAACCAATTCTTTGGAATTTTGAAAGCCAAATGACAGGAGATATTATGCATTTAGTTGGAAATAACAATACTGAAAAACTGGATTCTTTAAAAATTTTAAAAAACACTTTTATTATTTCAAAGGACACATTAGGTACAGGATTCAATCAAATTAAAGGTTTAAATCTTTACGGAAAATTTAAAGAAAACAAACTCTACGAAGCCGATGTGGTCAAAAATACCGAGGTAGTTTATTTTATGCGAAATGATAAAAATGAATTAATTGGAATTAATAAAAATGTAAGCAGTCGCATTAATATGACTATGGACGATAAAAGTAAAGTGGATACAATTACTTTTTTTGATTCTGTTGATGGAGATATATATCCAGAAAATGAACTTCCAGAAAACGCTCGAAAACTGAAAGGTTTTGTGTGGCGCGGTGACGAAAGAATAAAAACCAAAGAGGATATTTATCCACCAGACGAGGTAGATTTAGACAAGAAAATTGTTTCAGAAAGCAATAAAAAATTTGAATTAGACCAACTCGATCAAGCCGCTGAAAAAAACAAATTGGAGGACCATATTAATGGAGATGATTTTTATGAAGAATTATTTAAAAAATACAATAATAGAATTGTGGTAGATAAAAATGGGACAAGACTTCTTATAAATAATTTTAAATTTCGATTTCCAATTGATAATAAAATATTTTTAATTTATAAAAAAAAATATCCTAAATATAAAGAGGAAATAATATTAAATAATGTTATTTGGAGTCAAAAGCTAAAATTTGGTAAGTTTGATGGAGGCTATTATTCAAATATTGAATCATTGGGAGAATTAGAGTTCCCAAGTAACTACAAATTAACAAATGAAGAAATATTTTTATTATATAATGATAGAATAATTATAGATAAGAACGGATGGAAACTTCTTGTAAAAGACGGTAAATATCAATACCCTAAAGACAATAATTCTTTAAACAATTTAAAGAAAAAAAATATTAAATATAGAATTGAAGTAAGAATCAATCAACCAATATGGGATTGGAAAAAAATGCAATTTGGTAAATATGATGGAGGAGTAATTATTGATAATCAAAATAATTAATGATTTTTTAAATTATATAATTAAAATGAAGAAACACATGTCATATTTAGTTTTCTTTTTAATTTTAATATCATGTAAAGATAATAAAATAAGTAAAAATCAAGAAAATAACAGACCTTTCGAAATAATTATTGACCTAATTATTATTAAGAATGATAATGCTATTTTGTATTACAGAGACGGATCTAATGAATGGTTTGATGAGAAACACTCCGTTTGGGTTGGCTTAGCTGGAAGTAAAAAGGCGCAAAAATTAAAATTTTCTCTTCCTAAAGGAGTATTACCAAATCATTTAAGACTTGATTTTAGCAATAACCCTAAACAAGAACCTTTAAGATTATTGAATATTAAAATTAAATATCAAAATAGAGTATTTGAAATAAAAGAAGAAGAAGTATTAAATTATTTTAATATGAATGAATGTATTATTTTCGATAAAGCAAAAAAAACATATAATCCTATAAAAGATTCAAATGGAATTTATGACCCATATTTGTTAATTAATGAAAAATTTTATATTAAAATGGACGACATAATCATGGGTAATTAACACCGTTTGATTTCAAAATAATTTAATTTATATGAATAAATACAAAATTTCATTAAGAAACACATATTGCGTTTTATTTTTTATTGGATTATTTTTTTTCCCATTTAATTCTTTTGAAGGGCTTAAGGTTTTGGGGGAATATAAAAATGAATCAGCAGCATATTTTTTCTTTACTGGATTTGTTTTATTAATTGTAGATATTATTAATAAAAAAAAGATATATCTTCCCTTTAATAATTTAATATTTAAAATTTTATTATTTTTCTTTTTATGGTGCATTATCTCTACAGCCATAAATTTTACAACCTTATCTGATAATTACTTTAAGCATACAACAGGTATTGTTAGATTTTTTAGACAATATTTCTCATTATTAATCTCAGGTTTAATATTCCCTTTTTTGTATTGGAATGTAATTAGAAATATGAAAATAAGAGATATTTTACTTAAAATTAGAAAGACCTTTTTGATTTCTTTAATTTTTGCTTTTATATATGGTTTGTTAGAGCTTTTTGTATATAAATTTGGATTTAATTTTTTGTATTCATTTATAAAAATGTTTAATTATTTCCCTTTTTTAGAGGAAAAAATTATGTCCGACGGCAGAATAGCTTCTATTTCATTTGAGCCTCCATTTCTTGCGGTATATTTAATTTCGATCTCAGGATGGATGTTTAGTTATATTATTACTGAAAAAAAAATTTATAAATATTTACCCTCAATACTTATTTTAATATTAACATATTATAGTGGTTCAAGAACTGGTTTAATAGTAGTTTTTATTCAATTATTAGTTTTTATAAGTTTAACATTTAATAAAAATCAAAAGATATTATTAACTAAAGTTGTAATTATATCATTTTCTGTTCTAAGTCTATATTTTTTATCTGCAAATCAAAGTAGAGTTGTACATGATATTTCCAAAAAAATTGAATCTCTAGATTTTAAAGGAAATCTAAAAAATAATATATCAAATCAATCTCGATTTGGAATTCAATACGCATCAGTAATGGTTTTTCTTGACCATCCTTTGACTGGGGTTGGATTTGGTCAGCAAGCCTATCATGCAAAAAAGTATTATCCAGGTTGGTCAAAAAACAATAATTGGGAGTTTAAGCTATTATATTTAAATAGTAAAGAGCCTTCTTTTCCTCCTGGGTATAATCTTTATACTAGGCTATTAGCTGAAACGGGAATAATTGGGACGTTAACCTTCCTTATTTTAATCTTTGTTTCTATTTCTCAAGCACGTTCTTTTATTAAAGATCAGGATAATGAAAATAAGACATTAGGAATAATTTTGATGGTAACCTTTTCGGGGCTTTATATTAATTGGCTTCAAATAGATACTTTTAGAGTTTATATTTTATGGCTTTCTTTATGTATATTAATTAAGATGTATTCTGTAAAAAATAAACAAATAAAAAGGTCAGTCTAATGTCGATATCAAACCAAACTATCTCAGGGTTAAAATGGACTTTTATAGAGACATTTGTATTAAAAGGTTCTTTGTTTCTAATAACTATTTTTTTGGCTAGAATTGTTGGGCCAAAAGAATTTGGTTTAATGGGTCTCCTTTCTATTTTTATTGCTTTAGGATTAACCTTAGTTGAAAGTGGGCTTTCTTTGTCTTTAATTAGGACTAAAAATTCTGATCAAGAAGATTTTTCAACAGTATTTTTCACTAATTTGATTTTTAGCATTGTTATTTATTTTTTATTTTTTATATCAGCACCATACATATCAAATTTTTTTAATCAACCTTTACTAGTTAATTTAATAAGAGTTTATTGTTTGAGTTTTATATTGTCCGCATTTTCATCAATACAAACCACCATATTAGTTAAAGAGCTTAAATTCAAAATTTTAACAATATTAAATTTTCCAGGAACTATTATTGGAATTATAGTTTCATTGATTTTAGTATACCAAAATGCTGGAATTTGGAGTATAGTTTGGATGTATTTATCTTCTCAATTTATTAATGTTTTATTGTTATGGAACTATTCATCTTGGAAGCCAGAGTTTATTTTTTCTAAAAGTAAATTTAAGCAACATTTTAATTATGGTTATAAATTAATGTTGGCGGCAGTTTTGGACACAATATTTAAAAACAGCTATAATGTAGTTATAGGAAAGCTATATCCATTAAAATATTTAGGTTATTATGACAGATCACAAACCTTAAATGAATATCCGGTATCTGTATTAACAGGAATAATTAATAAAGTTAGTTATCCAATATTATCTTTATTACAAGATCAAAATGAACGCATAACCAGTTCTTATAAAAAATTAATTAAAACCTCTTTTTTTGTTACGGCTCCATTAATGTTAAGTTCTGCAGCAATTGCTCAACCTCTTTTTTTACTTGTATTAGGAAAGGAATGGAGTGAAGCATCGATCTTTTTCCAAATATTATGTTTATCAAGTGTTTTTTATCCTATTCACGCTTTCAATATAACAGTATTAAAAGTATATGGAAGAACAGATTTATATTTAAAATTAGAAGTAATTAAAAAAATAATAATAATAGTTTGTATTTTATTGTCTTTAAATTATGGTATATACGGACTTTTATGGAGTAACGTGTTTTCTTCTTTAATAGCTTTAATAATAAATACGTATTATAGCGGAAAAATGATTAATTATCCATTAAAGCAGCAATTGTTAGATATGTTTCCAATTTTGTTTTCATCTACCTTAATGGCAATATCAATTTTTTATTTTCTTTATTTATTACAAAAACACCTATTAATCATTCAAATTCTTTTTCCATTAGTTTTTGGATGGATTTTTTATTTAATTTTAAATTTAATATTTAACAGACAAACTATAATTTTTATATTGCAGGGTTTAAAATCAAATAAAAAATCAACATGATTCCAGTAACTAAATCTTTTTTACCCAATTTAGACGAATATAAAAAACAATTGGATAGAATATGGCAAAATCAATGGTTAACTAATCGAGGAGAACTTGTATTAGAGTTAGAAGAAAAGTTAAAAAAGTATTTAGAAATTGATAATATAATAATTACAAATAACGGAACAATTCCATTACAAATTGCACTAAAATTATTAGGTAATAACGGAGAAATTATTACTACACCATTCAGTTATGTAGCAACTTCAGCTGCAATAATTTGGGAAAATTGTAATCCAGTTTTTGTAGATATTGATCCTATTCATTTAACCATTGATGAAAATAAGATTGAAGCAGCAATAACCAAAAAAACAACCGCTATTTTAGCGACCCATGTTTTCGGTAATCCTTGTAATATTGAAGCGATTGAGTCAATTGCCAAAAAGAACAATTTAAAAGTTATTTATGATGCGGCACATTGTTTTGGTGTTCAATATAATGGTTCTTCAATTTTTCAATATGGAGATATAAGCACTTGTAGTTTTCATGCCACAAAGTTATTTCATACTGGCGAAGGCGGAGCTATGTTTTCCAACCAATTAGATTTGCAACATAAGATGTATTATTCACATAATTTTGGGCATAATGGGCCTTTAGATTTTTTTGGCCTTGGAATAAATGGAAAAATATCAGAACTTCAAGCTGCAATGGGACTTTGTGTTTTCGAATCAATCAATTATATTCTTTCAGAAAGAAAAAAGGCTGTAGAATATTACAATTCTAACTTAAATTTATCAATTATAAGAACAATAAAAATTAGAGAAAATACTGTCTGGAATTATAGTTATTATCCAATAATTTTTGAAAGTGAAGAAAAACTATTACAAAAGCTAAAAGAATTTAACAAGCAGCAAATTTTTCCAAGAAGATATTTTTATCCGTCATTAAATACAATTAACTATTGTAATGGTGACAGAATGGTTATTTCAGAAAGTATAGCATCTAGAATACTTTGTTTGCCTTTATATTTAGGATTAATAGAAGAAGACTTAATAAAAATATGTAATATAATAAATCATTAATATGTTAATAATTGGAGCTAAAGGTTTTGCTAAAGAAGTATTAGAGGTTTTACATCAAATGAATCAAATTGAAAACGTAGCTTTTTATGATGATATAAATGATGATTTACCAGTTAAACTATACTCAAAATTTTTAATATTAAGGTCTGAAAAAGAAGCAAAAGAACATTTTGAAATTATAGACAATCAATTTACTATTGGTATTGGAAATCCAGTTTTAAGAAAAAAGATATACGATAAATTTACTCAACTTGGTGGAAAATTCACATCAACGATTAGTCCAAAATGTCATATAGGAAATTTTGGTGTTCAAATACAATCAGGTTGTAATTTGATGACTGGTACGGTTATAACTAATGATATTTTTATTGGAAAAGGAAGTTTAATTAATTTGAATTGTACAATTGGACATGATTGTATTCTTGGTGATTTTGTAGAAACATGTCCAGGGGTTCATGTTTCTGGAAATTGTAATATTGGAAATTTTACTTTTATAGGTACTAATGCTACCATTTTGCCAAAAGTTTCTATTGGAAGTAATGTAATAGTTGGTGCTGGGTCTGTTGTTACTAAAGATGTTCCAGATAATGTTATGGTAGTTGGTATTCCAGCCAAAATAGTTAAAGAATTAACACCATTAGATTTTAAATGAGCGCTCCTATCAAAGTAAGTGTTTGTATGATAACATACAATCATGAAAAATATATTGAAGAAGCAATCAATGGTATTTTGATGCAAGATTGTGAATATGATATTGAACTAATCATATCAAATGATTGTTCTACTGATCAAACCCATAACATCATCCAAAATATTATAAAAACACATCCCAGATCTTCTAGAATTAAATATTTCAATCATAGTAATAATTTAGGGATGATGAAAAATTTTATCTTTACAATTAAACAATGTGATGGGGATTTTGTAGCATTATGTGAAGGTGATGATTATTGGACAGATTCTAATAAAATCCAAAAACAAGTTGGGTTTATGTCTCTTCATCCAACAATTTCATTTTCTTTTCATAGAGCCAATATTTTATTTAATGAAAAATTATCTTTAAGCTATAAAAATAAAAACTATAAGGATAGAAATATAGTTGAAACTAAGTATTTTTTAAGAAAAGCTGGTGCAAGATATTGTACTGCATCATCAGTTTTTAGAAAAAGTGCTTTTATTGATATTCCTGATTGGCTGTCTCAATGTCATGTTGCAGATTATCCAATTTTATTTTTGGCTTTACAAAAAGGAAAAGTTGGATATTTAGAAGATGTAATGTGTGTTTATAGGCTAGCTAGTGTTGGAAGTTGGAGTTCAGAAAATCTAAAATTCTTCAACAGACTTAAGAACTTAAAAAAAATGGTTAGATTAAATAATATTATTAATGTAAATACTAACGGACAATATAAAAAATATTTAAAATTAAATTTATTTTCTTATTTGTTGAATAAAATATTTATTGAAACTTTAGATTATTTTAAAAAAGATTAAAATGAAGACTTTACTTCAAAATAGATTTGAAATTTTTTTATCTTCATTGATAATTGCGCTTCCATTTTCTAAAGCATTACCTAATATTATTCTTCTATTTTTAATGTTAATGTTAATTATAGGATTCAATAAAATAGAGTTAAATAAATTCAATATTTCTTTAAAAATATTGAATTTATTGTTAATTTTCTTAATATTAAAATCTTTATTATTTGGATGTATAATTGAGGACTATTCTTATTATCGTTTTTATTTTATAATTATCATGATTTCAATTTTATTTCAAAAGGTAAAAAATTTTTTACTACTAAAAAAAGCTATATTAATTTCTGTAAATCTATCTTTATTATTTTCAATTTATAAAATAACTCTTTATTATTTTAATTACAATTACTTGCCTTTTAATGACGGTTGGGCTGTAAATAGAATTTTAATGCTAGAAAGGCCATATGCGGGCTTCTTTAGTTTAATATCTATTATTATTTCACTAGACCTATTAAAATGTTCAAAAAAGTATAAATGGGTTTATATTTTAAGCATTTTGATGTCCATTGTTTTTTTATTTATTATTTCTGCAAGAATTTCTATTTTAAGTTTAATTATAATTGGCTTTCTTTATTTTCTTTTCTTCATAAGAAAAGGAATTATATTTAAAGTATTATTAATTTTATTCACCACCATAGTTTTATTTTCTGTATTTAATTTAAATCGAAATTTAGCAAAAAGATTTTTTTTAAATGAAAACCTTCAAACCTCATATTTAATTGCGAAAGACTCAGAACCAAGAATAATAATATGGAGTTGTGCATTAAAAATGATCTCCTCCGAGGATTTTAATAATATTATAGGAAACAATAGTTATTCCGAAACATATACTAAACTTACAAATTTATATAGTAAAAATATCGAAAACATACAAAAAAGAAATTGGTTTATTAATCAGCAATATAACACACATAATCAATTTATTGATATTTATTTAATAGGAGGTTTTTTTAGTTTTTCTATTTTCATTTTATTTATTGTTAGAGCTTTTCATCAAACAATTAATAATTTTATCGGATTATCAATAATGATATCATTAACATTATTTTTATTTGTTGAAAATTTATTTCAAAGACAATTTGGGGTATACATATTTATTATTACATATTGCGTTTATTTTTCTATAAATGACCGAATAAGAGAAAAATTAATTGATGAAAAATGAAAAAAATTAAGGTTACTCATATATTACATTCAGTTGGAGGGGTAGATGTTTCATTAAGATTAATTACTGAAAACATTAATTCAGAAGAATTTGAAAACATAATAATTCACGGAATAAAAGACACCAATGTTGATTTTATAGACCAAAACAACACAATTTTGAAGTCGTATAAAACCTCCATATATCGAGAAATAAATGTTATTAATGATCTAAAAGCAATAATTCAAACTTACAAGATATTAAAAAAAGAACGCCCAGATATTATTCATGCACATAGCGCAAAAGGAGGAATTATAGGTAGATTAATGGGCTTTTTATTCAAAACAAAAGTGTTTTATACTCCTCAAGCCTTCTCTTTTTTAAGCACTGAAAATAATTTTAAAAGAAAAATTTATCTGTTTATTGAGAGACTATTTACAAATAAATATTCGTATTTATTAGCTTCATCAAATTCGGAAAAAGAAAGAGGGGTAAAAAATAAAATTTTCAATAAAGATAAGGCGCTATTATATAATAATTCAATAGCTGACATTAAAAAAATAGAAGAATTATCCATGGAAAAAACGTGGCCAGAAGAATACATTTGCACCGTTGGAAGGCCTTCGTTTCAAAAAAATATTGAGTTAATGATAGATGTCTTAAATGAAGTAAATAAAGAAAAAAATGTACACCTTGTAATCATGGGGGTTGGTTTTCATTCGGATAAATTGGAACAAGTAAAAGCAAAAATCATAAGTTATAATTTAACTGATAAAGTGACTTTATTAGATTGGACCAAAAGAACAGACGTGTTTAACATTATTAGTAATTCAAAAATCTATATTTCCACAGCTAGATATGAAGGCCTTCCATATTCAATAATTGAATGCTTGGCTTTATCAACACCATGTATTGTTACAGATAGTGATGGTAACAGAGATTTAATTATTGATGGACATAATGGATATGTAATTAAAAACCAAAATATAAGTGATTTTAAGGATAAAATAATTCATCTCTTAAATAACCAAGAAATCCATAAACAATTCTCTAATAATTCTAGATCAGACTTTTTACTTAAATATAATGTAGAAAAAAACATAAAAAACTTAGAAAATATCTATATTGCATATATAAATAAATAAAAGAATGACAATAAAGCAGCTAAAGAGTATAGTTCAAAAAGAAAAGTTTCACCCCACGATTCTTAGTTTTTTCATTAATAATAATTTTCTTATTCGTAAAAGTATAAGAAAGGCAATTATTAAAAATAGTATACATTTAAAAGGCGCCTTATTAGATTTTGGATGTGGAACTAAACCCTATAAAAAACTTTTTATAAATGTTGACAGCTATATCGGTGTTGATTATAAAATAGAAGGAAGAGAAGAAAGTCAAAAAACGGTAGATTTCTTCTACGACGGAAAAACCATTCCGTTTAATGATAAAGAATTTGACTCTATATTAAGTACAGAGGTACTAGAGCATGTTTTTAATGTTGAAGATATTTTACGTGAATTTAATAGAGTTTTAAAAATAAATGGCCATGCATTAATTACCACGCCATTTATGTGGGAAGAGCATGAAATGCCCTATGATTTTGCAAGATATACAACACCTGCTTTAGAATATCTATATCAAAAACACGGTTTTGAAATTATTCATAATCACAAAACCGGAAACCAAATAGAAGTAATTTTTCAGTTTGCTATAAATTATTTCAAAAATATTTTTCCGAAATTTGCTTTAAAACAATTGCTATTGGTTCCGTTTATAGTTTTCTTTAATACTTTAGGAATTGTTTTTAGTTTTGTTTTGCCTGTAGATAAAACCGCTTATTTTAATAATGTATTTGTACTAAGAAAGATCAAAAATTTAAATTAGCACTTTGCGTCATTAAAATTCCAAACCAGTTTATCTTTAGAAAAACATTACTTATTTTGCAAGTACCACAGATACATTTTATGTATTCCTTCGGCTAAATCTATTTTATGTTTCCAGCCCAAATTATTAAGTTTACTGCAATCGGTAAGTTTTTTTAAGGTACCGTCAGGTTTATTTAAATTAAACACAAAATCTCCGTCGTAACCAACAATTTCTTTTATTAGATAAGCCAAATCTTTAATAGAAATATCTTTTCCTGTTCCTATGTTAATGTGGGTATTTTTAATGGTTTCAGTGTTTGAGTAACAATCTTTAAAATCTCGATTTTCCATAATAAAAACACAAGCGTCGGCCATATCTTCAGACCATAAAAACTCCCTCATAGGTGTTCCACTTCCCCAAATTTCAACATTGTTTTTTGAAATTTTGTAACGATCTAATAGTATTTTTGCGTCCTCAATAGTGTTCACTTTTAAATCTAATAAAAGGGCTTCTATATTATTTTCGGAAAGTAATTTTGCTAAATGTACTTTTCGTAATAATGCAGGTAAAACGTGCGATTTTTCTAAATCAAAGTTATCATTTGGGCCATATAAATTAGTTGGCATCACCGAAATAAAGTTGGTTTTATATTGAATATTATAACTTTCACACATCTTTATTCCAGCAATTTTTGCAATGGCATAAGGTTCATTGGTGTATTCCAACTCATCGGTTAACAAATAGTCTTCGTTCATGGGTTGGGGACAATTTTTTGGATAAATACAAGTGCTTCCTAAAAAAAGTAATTTATTTACTCCATGAATATAGCTCTGGTGAATAATATTGTTTTGAATCATCAGATTTTCATAAATGAAATCGGCGCGATAGGTATTATTTGCTACAATTCCACCAACTTTAGCTGCAGCTAAAAAAACATATTGTGGTTTTTCTGAAGCAAAAAAAGTGGCAACCTCTAAAGTGTTTGTTAAGTTTAGTTCTTGTCGAGTTCGAGTGATAATATTCACAAACCCTTTTTCTTGAAGGTTTTTAACTAGCGCACTACCAACTAAGCCATTGTGCCCAGCAATAAATATTTTAGCTGTTTTTTCCACACTATTTTCTTTTTACGTATTCTAAATCATGTGTCACCATGATTTTTACAAGTTCTTCAAATGAAGTTCTTGTTGGATTCCAACCCAATTGAGTTCTTGCTTTTGTTGGATCTCCAAGTAAAGTTTCCACTTCAGCAGGTCTGTAATAATTTGGATCCACTTCTATTATTACCTTTCCAGTTTCACTGCAAATTCCTTTTTCATTTTCGTTTTCTCCTTCCCACTTTATGGTAATCCCAACTTGCTTAAATGCCAATTCACAAAATTCTCTTACCGAATGTTGCTCTCCAGTTGCAATGACATAATCTTCTGGTTTATCCTGTTGTAGCATTAACCACATGCATTCTACATAATCTTTTGCATACCCCCAATCTCTCAAAGAGTTTAAGTTTCCTAGATATAATTTTTCTTGCAATCCATTTTTAATTCGTGCTACAGCTAAAGTAATTTTTCGTGTAACAAACGTTTCTCCTCTTCGCTCAGATTCGTGATTAAATAGAATTCCGTTTACCGCAAAAATATTATAAGATTCTCTGTAGTTTTTTGTAATCCAAAAAGCATAAATTTTAGCTACACCATAAGGGCTTCTTGGATAGAAAGGCGTAGTTTCTGTTTGCGGAATTTCTTGCACTTTTCCATAAAGCTCAGAAGTTGAAGCTTGATATATTTTAGTTTTTTGTTCTAAGCCACATATTCGGATTGCCTCTAATAAGCGTAATGTTCCAATACCGTCTGTTTCTGCAGTATATTCCGGCAATTCAAAAGAAACCTTCACATGAGATTGTGCTGCAAGATTATAAATTTCATCTGGCTTTATTTGCTGAATTAATCGAATCAAATTAGTTGAATCGGTCATATCTCCATAATGCAGTTTTATTTGTTGCTTCAAATGAAGATCTTTTATCAAGGATTCAATGTATAAATGCTCAATACGCTCGGTATTAAAAGTAGAACTTCTTCTAATAATACCATGTACAAAGTACCCCTTTTCTAATAATAATTCTGCTAAATAGGAACCATCTTGACCGTTAATTCCTGTAATTAAAGCTGTTTTCATGTTTATAAAATTTCAGGAAACAAATATAGAGTTTTTATGAATAACATAAGGAATCCAATAAAAACAATAGTTCTAATGGATTAGCATTTGTGAATAATAACAAGTAAAATATATTAGAAACATTTTTTCAAATAAATGTTGAGTTTCCAACAATAAGTATATTTTTGTAACTATTAAAAAGAAAATAAATGGGCATCAATAAAACCGCTATTTCTGGTTTTC
>JBILNU010000115.1:0-5132 GCA_044374815.1 Flavobacterium sp. | reverse complement strand
AAAAATGCAAAATCTGCTTACTATAGTTTGACTAAATTTAAAGCGGATACCAAATACAAAAATCAAGCTGACGATATGTTAGCTAAAATTGATAAAGATTTACAACAATTTTCTAAATAATATATCCATGGATTTAAAGAAAACTAATGCGCCAGTAAATACAATTACCTACAATAAAAATGTTATTGAAGAACCAACTGGTAATGTTTATGAGGCAATAACAATTATTGCCAAAAGATCTAATCAAATTAATTCTGAAATAAAAAAAGAATTAATTGAAAAATTAGAAGAGTTTGCTACTTACAATGATAGCTTAGAAGAAGTTTTTGAAAATAAAGAACAAATTGAAGTTTCTAAATTTTATGAAAAGCTTCCAAAACCTCATGCATTAGCTGTGCAAGAATGGTTAGACGGAAAGATTTATTATAAAGAATAAATTAACCAATAGCGAGCTATGTCTGTATTAAGTGGTAAAAGAATTATACTAGGAGTATCTGGTGGAATTGCCGCTTACAAAACAGCAAATTTAGTTCGATTATTTATAAAAGCAGGTGCTCATGTCCAAGTGATTATGACACCTGCTTCTTTAGATTTTGTAACACCCTTAACGCTGGCTACACTTTCAAAAAATCCAGTTTTTTCTGAGTTTTATGATGATGAAAATGGATCTAAATGGAATAATCATGTAGATCTAGGGCTTTGGGGAGATATTATGTTAATTGCTCCTGCAACAGCTAATACTTTATCAAAAATGGCTAATGGCACCTGCGATAATTTATTGTTAGCTACATATTTATCTGCAAAATGTCCGGTTTATTTTGCGCCAGCTATGGATTTGGATATGTACAAGCATCCATCAACTCTTCAAACTTTTGCTACATTAACTCAATATGGAAATACTATTATTCCTGCAGAAAGTGGTGAATTAGCAAGTGGATTAAGTGGTGAAGGAAGAATGGCGGAGCCAGAAAATATTGTAACTTTTTTAGAAGCAGATATCTCAAAGAATTTACCTCTTAAAGGAAAAAAAATATTAATTACTGCTGGGCCAACATACGAAGCAATAGATCCTGTTCGTTTTATTGGTAATCATTCATCGGGAAAAATGGGGTATGACTTGGCAAATGAAGCCGCGAATCTTGGTGCAGAAGTTATTTTAATATCAGGTCCAACAAGTCTAAAAGTGAATAATGATTCGGTTAAGTTGATTAATGTGGTTTCAGCTAAAGAGATGTATGATGCATGTATGATGCAATATGAGCATGTAGATGTAGTAATTGCCGCTGCTGCAGTTGCAGATTATAAGCCAAAGATAACCGCAGATCAAAAAATTAAAAAAACAGAAAGTGTTTTTTCTATTGAACTTGAAAAGACTAATGATATATTGGCTACTTTGGGAGATTTAAAGAAAAAGCAATTTCTAATTGGTTTTGCATTGGAGACAGAAAATGAAATCGAAAATGCAAAGTTGAAAATTCAGAAAAAAAACTTAGATTTGATAGTTTTAAATTCGCTTCAGGATGCTGGAGCAGGTTTTGGAGGTTTAACAAATAAGGTTACTTTTATAGATAATAACTTTAATATTGAACCCAAAGAATTAAAGTTGAAAGAAGAAGTAGCTTCAGATATTTTGAATAAAATAATAAATCATTATCATGCGTAAAATTTTTAGCATTCTGTTTGTATGTTTTTTTTCAACTGTTTTTTCGCAAGAACTTAACTGTAAAGTTGTTGTGAATTATGATAAAATAACGAATACCAACAACCAAATTTTTAAAAGTTTAGAAACTTCATTAAGTGAATTTGTCAATAAAACGGTTTGGACAGAAAAATCATACAAACCGAATGAGAAAATAAACTGCTCAATGTTTATTACTCTTAATTCGTATGATTCCAATAATTTTGAAGCAACTATCCAAGTTCAAAGCTCACGACCTGTATTTAATTCAAGTTTTACTACTCCGATTTTGAATATCAACGATACAGATTTTAACTTTCAATATGTTGAATTTCAAAATTTATTTTTTAATCCAAATAGTTACGAATCTAATTTAATCTCTACAATTTCTTTTTACTGTTATATTATTTTAGGATTAGATGCTGAAACTTTTGAACTAAATAGTGGCTCAGAATACTTTCAATCAGCTCAGCAAATACTTAATTTGGCAGCACCGAGCGGAGGTCCTGGATGGACTCAAACTAGCAAAACAAACAATCGTTTTTATTTAGTTACCGACTTATTGTCATCAACTTTTAAACCAATAAGAGAGACATTATTCCAATACCATTTCAAAGGGCTGGATATGATGAATAAGGATTTAAAATCCTCAAAAGAGGCGATTTTAATTTCTTTAAATAATTTAAATTCCTTGCATCAAATTAGACCAAATGCCTATTTAACTAGATCTTTTTTTGATGCTAAAGCAGATGAAATTGTATCGATTTTTTCATCAGGACCTTCTATTGTTTTGGATGGATTTGTTGATAATTTATCAAGAGTTTCGCCTACTAATTCTTCCAAATGGGTTAATATTAAATAGGAAATCAATCTATGATAGTATTCTTATCCATCGAAAATTTTGCTTTAATTGAAAAATTATCTGTCCGATTTTCTGATGGATTTTCTGTAATTACAGGTGAAACCGGAGCTGGAAAATCTATTTTATTAGGAGCTTTAGGATTGGTTTTAGGTAAACGAGCTGATTTATCTTCTCTAAAAAACAAAGAGGAAAAATGCATTATTGAAGCGCATTTTCAATTAAAAAACTATAATCTTAAATCTTTTTTTGATGATAATGATTTAGATTATGAAGAAGAAACAATAATAAGAAGGGAAATTCTACCGTCAGGTAAATCAAGAGCTTTTATTAACGATACTCCCGTTAACTTAAATGAATTACAGGAATTAAGTAATTTTCTAATAGATATTCATTCACAACATCAAACACAGGAACTCTCTGAAGATGGGGTGCAATTTCAAATTATAGATTCGGTAGCCTCTAATGAAGTTATATTAAATGAGTTTTGTATTCAATTAAAAGAATATAAAAAAATTAAATCTGAGATTAAATTGAAAAGAGAATTATTACTTTCTTTTTCAAAAGAGCAAGATTATAATTCGTTTTTATTAGAAGAATTGTTGGCTGCAAAGCTTAAATCAGGAGAACAAGAACTTCTTGAATCGCAGTTTGAAAAACTGAATAATGTTGAATTAATAAACGAGAATTTGTCACGTATACTTTCTTTGTCTAATCAAGATCAGTTTGGGGTAATTCAGGGTCTTAAAGAGATTAAAGTTTCTATTCAAAAAATTGCTTCATACTCTCAAGATTTCAGTGATTTAAGTGAACGAATTTCTAGTTTGCTAATTGAATTTGATGATATTGCAAATGAAATATCCGATTTAGCCGAATCCATCCATTCCGATCCAGTAGAATTACAGTTATTAAACGAAAAATTGCAATTGATTTATTCATTACAGAAAAAACATCAAGTAAATTCAGTGGACGAATTATTGGTCATTCAAAATGAATTGGATTCAAAAGTAGTTTCTTCAGTGACCCTAGAATCTGAAATTAGTTCATTAGAAAAGCAATTGCAAAACACCGAATCTACCCTTGATGATTTGGCTGCCACTTTGCACAATAACCGAATAAAATCAATTCCTGTATTAACCAAAAAAATGGAAGATATTCTTTCTAATCTCGGAATGGTGAATGCGCGATTTGATATTCAATTGATTCAAAAGGAAGTTTATCTCAATAATGGTAAAGACGAAATTCAATTTTTGTTTTCGGCTAATAAAGGATCAGAATTTGGTCTCCTTAAAAAAGTTGCATCGGGCGGTGAAATGTCTCGTATTATGCTTGCCGTGAAATCAATTTTATCGCAATACTCCAAACTTCCAACTATTATTTTTGATGAAATCGATACTGGAGTTTCAGGTGAAATTGCTCATAAAATGGGTGAAATATTAAAAGGCATGAGTAGTAACATGCAGGTTTTTGCTATTACCCATTTGCCACAAATTGCAGGAAAAGGGAAGGAGCATATTAAGGTTTACAAGGTGATTAAAGAAAATCAAACACTTTCAGAATTGAAACTACTAAAACAAGAAGAGCGTGTTTTAGAAATTGCTCAAATGTTGTCGGGGTCAAATGTAACCGAAACCGCATTAAAACATGCTAAGGAATTGCTTAACTAAAAAATAAAATTATATTTGTTTGCTCTTTTTACATAATGAAAAAGCAAATTTTTTTAATAGAAAAAATTAAATTATGATCATAGAACCAAGAATGCGTGGCTTTATTTGTTTGACAGCTCATCCTAAAGGTTGCGAACAAAATGTAAAAAATCAAATTGAATATGTTAAATCTAAGGGTCCAATTGACGGTGCTAAAAGAGTTTTAGTGATTGGTGCTTCTACAGGATTTGGATTGGCTTCAAGAATTTCTAGCGCCTTTGGTTGTGGAGCTTCTACAATTGGCGTTTTCTTTGAAAAGCCTCCTACAGAAGGCAAAACTGCCTCACCGGGTTGGTATAATTCTGCAGCATTTGAAAAAGAAGCTCACAAAGCGGGTTTGTATGCTAAAAGCATCAATGGTGATGCTTTTTCTAAAGAAGTCAAACAACAAGTAATTGATACCATAAAAGCAGATTTAGGTCAGATTGATCTAGTAATTTACAGTTTAGCTTCTCCGGTTAGAATGCACCCTGATACAGGTGTTTTACATCGTTCTACATTGAAGCCTATTGGAGGAACCTTTAGCAATAAAACTGTTGATTTTCATACGGGTTTAGTTTCACAAGTTTCTATTGAGCCTGCAAATCAAGATGATATTGATAATACAGTTGTGGTTATGGGTGGAGAAGATTGGGCAATGTGGATAGATGAATTAAAATCAGCCAATATATTAGCTCCAGGTGCTACAACTATTGCATACTCCTACATTGGTCCTGCTGTAACTGAAGCAGTATACAGAAAAGGCACTATTGGAAGAGCAAAAGACCATTTGGAAGCTACAGCATTTACAATTACTGATTCATTAAAAGATATCAATGGTAAAGCTTATGTTTCTGTTAATAAAGCATTAGTTACTCAGGCAAGTTCTGCTATACCTGTTATTCCTTTA
>JBILNU010000114.1:0-5150 GCA_044374815.1 Flavobacterium sp. | reverse complement strand
ATTATTTTATTGTAAAGCACTGCATTTCCATCTGTTAATAGCGATACAAAATGACAAATATGCAACAGCCTTTCATAGAGCGATTCTTTTTTAACTAAATGTTTTTCAGGGAGAATTTTTAGCAATAAAGAATCAAAATTGGTTTTGGAATTATCAAAATCATTGTTGTAAGCGGTACAAAACTTATCGAGTAAATTATTGATAATTTGATACCCAGTTATTTCTTTTTCAATTACCTCCCTACTCTGGTATATCTTCTTAACACTTAATTGAATGATGTCATCAATTTGTGCTTTGTATTTACTTTTATCCATTAATGCATAAGGAAATTCACCTTTTAAAATTGCTTCTTCATTTTCAATAAATACGCGAACAGCATCGTTTATTAAATTGCCAATTGCCAAAGCTCGAAGGTAACTTATGCGGTCTTCTTTATTGGTTAATGATTGGTATTTTGGCGTATCAATTGTATCTTTTACTAATTTAATTAGATACTCAAGTGCATAATCTTCTGAAACCAATCCCAAATTAATTCCGTCTTCAAAGTCTATAATGGTATAACAAATATCATCTGCTGCTTCTACCAAATATGCCAAAGGATGTCTTTCATAACCTATATCGTCACCTGTTTTATTTGGAATTAACCCCAATTCTTCTGCAACTTCTTTAAAGAAATCTTTATCCGATTGGAAAAAGCCATACTTCTTATCGGATATGTTTTGAGTTGGCTTTTTAGGCAAACTTTCTTTTGGGTATTTCATAAATGCACCCAGAACTGCATAAGTTAATCGAAGTCCTCCTTCTATTCCTAGCCGCGAACTTGTTAATACCGAAAATCCATTGGCATTACCTTCGAAATCAATTAAATCTTGCCATTCCTTTTTGGTTAATTGGTCTTTGTATTTTTGACCATTTCCAATAGAAAAATATTCTCCAATAGCTTTTTCTCCAGAATGTCCAAAAGGAGGGTTTCCAATATCATGTGCTAAAGAAGCTGCAGCTACAATGGCTCCAAAATCATTGGCTTGAAATCCGTGAATTTCTTTTAAGTGTGGGTATTTTTCAATGATTTTTTTCCCAACTAATCTACCTATTGATCTACCCACTACCGAAACTTCCAAACTGTGAGTTAATCTGGTATGTACAAAATCGGTTTTAGAAAGCGGAATAACTTGTGTTTTATCTTGCAAACTTCTAAAAGGTGCCGAAAAAATAATTCGATCGTAATCTACTTCAAATCCCAAACGAGTATCATCTTGTTCTGTTCGCAAACGTTTGCTTGTGTCTCCTTGCCTTTTTAAGGATAATAATTGTTCCCAATGCATCATAGTAGTTTGTGTTTATTTTTTATCGTTTGATAAAAAGAAATTTCTAGATTTTTTAGGATATTGATTATAGCTTTTATCGCTAGGATTTGCAATAATTGTTTTTATATTTATTTCGTCTCCCAATTTAAAACTGGCTTCGGTATATTGGTAATCTAATAAATATTCGCCACAAAAATAATTTCCGTTTTCATCCTTTTCAATAATTCCTGTGTAAACGCCTTTTTCTTTTGCCATTGTTTTTTATTTATTCAAATGTACGAATCTAAAACAAAAACAGCCATCTATCGACAGCCGTTTTATATTTAAATTCTTATAATAGTTTTGATTAAGAACCACACATTTCGCAGTCATCGCCACCACTACCAGCAGCGTTACGAGCGCGTTCAACCATTGCAGCAAAGTCTTCTGCGGTCATTTCTCCGTTTTCAACTGGAGCAATAACTTCTACTGCATCAGCTGCAGGTTTATCTACAATAATTGGTTCTTCTTTTTTATCATTATTTAAAGTAAACTTAATTGCATCAACTGCCGCTTTAGTTCTTAAATAATACATACCCGTTTTTAAGCCGCTTTTCCAAGCATAAAAGTGCATAGAAGTTAATTTTGCATAATTTGCATCTTGCATAAACAAATTCAAAGATTGTGATTGGTCAATAAAATAACCTCTATGACGGCTCATGTCAATGATGTCTTTCATAGACATTTCCCATACCGTTTTGTACAATTCTTTTAAGTCCTCTGGAATATTTAAATCTTGAACCGATCCGTTGTTGCGCATCAATTGTTGTTTTAAAGATTCTGTCCATAAACCTCGCTCAACCAAATCATTTAATAAATGTTTATTTACCACAATAAACTCCCCAGATAATACTCTACGCGTATAAATATTTGATGTATATGGTTCGAAAGCTTCGTTGTTTCCTAGGATTTGAGAAGTTGAAGCAGTTGGCATTGGCGCAACTAAAAGAGAGTTTCTTACTCCGTTTTTCATCACCTCTTTTCTCAATCCTGCCCAATCCCATCTTCCAGAAAGCTCTTCGTCTTTGATGTTCCAAAGGTTGTGTTGGAATTCTCCTTTAGAAATTGGAGACCCTTTAAAGCTAGAATATGGACCTTCTTCTTTTGCCAATTCCATAGAAGCTGTTACAGCTGCAAAATATAAAGTTTCAAATATATCTTGATTCACTTGTTTTGCCTCGTCACTTGTAAATGGCAAACGCATCATGATGAATGCATCTGCTAAACCTTGCACTCCCAATCCAACTGGACGGTGACGCATGTTTGAATTTTCTGCCTCAATTACTGGGTAGTAATTACGGTCAATTACTTTATTTAAGTTTTTGGTAACTCGTTTCGTTACACTAAACAATAATTCGTGATTGAATTGTCCATTTTCAATAAACATTGGTAACGAAATAGAAGCTAAGTTACATACTGCAATTTCGTCTGCAGAAGTATATTCCATAATCTCAGTACAAAGGTTTGAAGAACGAATTGTACCTAAATTCTTTTGGTTTGATTTTCTATTTGCTGCATCTTTATACAACATGTATGGCGTTCCAGTCTCAATTTGTGATTCCAAGATTTTCTCCCAAAGTTCACGAGCCTTAACTGTTTTTCTGCCTTTTCCTTGCTCTTCATAAGAAGTGTAAAGCGCTTCAAATTCTTCGCCATAAACTGTATCTAACCCAGGGCATTCATTCGGACACATCAAAGTCCAAGTTGAATCTTCTTCAACTCGTTTCATGAATAAATCGGAAGTCCACATAGCAAAGAATAAATCTCTAGCACGCATTTCTTCTTTTCCGGTATTTTTCTTTAAATCTAAAAAGTCGAAAATATCAGCATGCCAAGTTTCTAAATAAATAGCAAAACTTCCTTTTCTTTTTCCACCACCTTGATCCACATAACGCGCTGTGTCATTAAATACACGTAGCATAGGAACAATTCCGTTAGATGTTCCATTTGTTCCACGAATGTATGATCCGGTTGCACGAACATTATGAATTGCTAAACCAATTCCTCCAGCAGATTGCGAAATTTTTGCGGTTTGTTTTAACGTGTCATAAATTCCGTCAATACTGTCGTCTTTCATAGTCAATAAGAAACAAGACGACATTTGAGGCTTAGGGGTTCCTGCATTGAATAAAGTTGGCGTTGCATGCGTAAAGAATTTCTTCGACATTAAGTCGTAAGTTTCAATAACAGCTTCCATGTCATTCAAATGAATTCCTACAGCAACACGCATTAACATATGCTGAGGACGCTCAACAATTTTACCATTAATTTTTAGCAAATACGAACGCTCTAAAGTTTTAAATCCAAAGTAATCGTAATTAAAATCACGGTTGTATATGATATGAGAATTTAAAAATTCCGCATTTTCCTGAATTACATTATGTACTTCTTCCGAAAGTAAAGGGGCTTGTTGATTGGTTCTAGGATTAACATAATGATACATTTCATTCATGGTTTCCGAGAACGATTTATTGGTATTTTTATGTAAATTCGAAATTGCAATTCTTGCAGCCAATTGCGCATAATCTGGATGCGAAATGGTCATTGACGCCGCAGTTTCTGCAGCCAAATTATCTAATTCCGACGTAGTAACTCCGTCATAAAGACCTTCAATTACTCGCATTGCCACCTTTACAGCATCTACTAAATCATTTAAACCATAGCATAGTTTTTTAATTCTATCTGTGATTTTGTCAAACATTACTGGCTCTTTGTGGCCATCTCTCTTTACTACGTACATAAGTTTTTGTTTTTTGAAATAGAAAATCCCTTCTCTATTTCGGGTTATTTGTTAGTTTTTTGGAGCTTTTCCAGCTTTCCGTTGCAATCTTTTATTTTTTTATAAAAAAATAAAAGGATTTTCTCTTTAATCTGGGCTAACCCAAATTGCAGCTTAAAATGGTATTGTAAAATTTAGTTTCCCAAATTAAAAATCGGCGTCAAAACTAATTTTGCCAGATTCTGAATCCGAATTCATAACACCCGCTTTTTGGTATTCGGCAACTCGTTTTTCAAAGAAATTAGTTTTTCCTTGAAGTGAAATCATGTCCATAAAATCAAATGGATTCGAAGAATTATAAACGCGATCACATCCTAATTCTACTAACAATCTGTCGGTAACAAACTCTAAATATTGCGTCATTAACGCAGCATTCATTCCAATTAAACTCACAGGAAGTGATTCGGTGATGAATTTTCTTTCAATATCAAGAGCATTGGTAATAATTTCGGTGATTCTAGCTTTTGGCACTTTGTTTACCAAATGGTGGTTGTGTAAATGCACAGCAAAATCACAATGAAGACCTTCATCACGAGAAATAAGTTCGTTTGAAAAAGTCAACCCCGGCATTAAACCTCTTTTTTTCAACCAAAAAATAGAACAAAAAGAACCAGAAAAGAAAATTCCTTCAACAGCTGCAAAGGCAATTAGCCTTTCTGCAAATGAATCGGATTCAACCCAACGCAGAGCCCAATCCGCTTTTTCTCTAATTGCTGGAAAATTATCTAAAGCATGAAATAACTCGTCTTTTTCTGCTTCATCTTTTACATAAGTATCAATTAAAAGCGAGTAGGTTTCGCTGTGTATGTTTTCCATCATTAATTGAAACCCGTAGAAAAATTTTGCTTCAGGATATTGAACTTCACTTACAAAGTTTTCAGCTAAATTTTCGTTTACAATTCCATCAGAAGCAGCAAAAAAGGCTAAAATATGCTTGATGAAAAATTTTTCATCAGCATTTAGTTTGTTATTCCAATCATTCAAATCGGTATGTAAATCAATTTCTTCGGCAGTCCAAATACAAG
>JBILNU010000020.1:0-18434 GCA_044374815.1 Flavobacterium sp. | reverse complement strand
TCATCATACATTATATCGGCATTTTCTTCACTAAGAAAAGCACCTGCCACAATGTGATACGGCATTTTGGTGTTATTTACCGTTAATGTTACCGCCGGTATAGGATTTGAAATTACAAAAGTTGCCTCTTGAATTTTTTGCTCTAGTTGTTTCTGAACTTTGGTTTGAACCGCTAGCGTTTCTTCTTGTATTTTTTGTTGATAGTAGTTATTTCCAAAATACCCGCCAGCACCCAGTAAACCAGCACTAACTACAAAGATAGCAGCATATTTCAAGAACGAATTAGAGCGAGTTTCAAGCACTAACTGAACCACTTCATTTTCTTCTTGTATGTCGGCAACTTTTTGTAATAATTCTCTTTTAATAGCAGGAGAAACATAGCTAGTTAATCCAAACGCTTCAGTAAAATAATTAACCGAATCAGAAGGAGTAAAAACAAGATTTTTTTCTGAATTCAAAGAAAAAACACCAATATTTTTTAATGTAATGGTTTCTAATTCTTGAAGCTTAGATTTCCAATTAATAACTTGGTTTTCAATAATAGCAACTGCTGCATCATAACTTATTTTTTCAGACTGCGCCATATGATTTGCTAATAATCCATCATTATTTTTCAAATACGAATTAAAAGAAACCAATTTTTTTGGCGGATAGAAAGAATGAGACGACTCATTAAGTTGTGCCGATTGTATTTCGGTTAAAAAAGCACCAAATCCTGGAACGGTAACACATTGGTACCGATATAATAATTGCGATATATATAAATCCATCTTCATAATCACAAAATTAATTATTTAATGATAAGGACAAAATTTTGTAAACAAATTTTGTTAACATTTTTAATTTTAATTCGTATTTTTAGTAGAAATACTCAAAAATCATGACCGACAACGAGTTGTTCCATTTATTGGCTTTAGTAAAAATAGAGGGGGTAGGCGATATTATGGCCAAGAAATTAATCAACCATTGTGGTTCTGCCGAAAAAGTCTTTCAAGCCAAACCCAGTATTTTAAAAAATATTGATGGCGTAGGTAAAGTTTTGATTGAAAATTTAAAAAAAGCTTTAGTTTTTGATTTGGCAAAAAAAGAAATACAGTTTCTAAAAAGCAACTGCATCAACTGTTGCTCCTATTTAGATGAAAACTATCCCAACCGATTGAAAAACTGTATAGACGGGCCCATTTTATTGTTTTCTAGAGGAAATATCAATTGGAATAATAAAAAAATAATAAGCATTGTAGGTACCCGGCAGGTTTCGAGTTATGGTGCCGATTTTTGTAAAAAGTTAATTCAAGATTTGGCGCCCTTAAACCCAATTATCGTAAGCGGATTTGCTTATGGAGTAGATATTGTTGCACACCAAGCAGCGCTGGAAAACAATTTACAAACGATAGCCGTTTTGGCACATGGGTTGAATCAAATGTATCCAAAATCCCACAAAAAGTATGTTACTAAAATGGAACAAAATGGAGGATTTTTAACCGAGTTTTGGAGCACATCTAATCCTGATAAAGAAAATTTTGTAAAACGAAATCGCATAGTGGCAGGAATTTCGGAGGCTACAATTGTGATTGAAAGCGCCGAGAAAGGAGGGTCTTTAATTACGGCCCTACTTGCCAACGATTACAACAGAGATGTTTTTGCAGTTCCGGGGAGGGCCAACGATAAATACAGTCAGGGGTGTAATAATTTAATCAAAACCCAGCGGGCACATTTATTGACCTCGGCAGCCGATCTTATTTATATTTTAAATTGGGAAATTCAAAGCAATATTGTAAAACCAAGTATCCAAAAGCAATTATTTGTTTCGTTAAATGAAATAGAACAAAAAATGTATGATTATCTTCTGGAAAATGGAAAAACCGAAATTGATCAAATTGCGCTCGAATGTGATTATCCTGTTTATAAAACCTCTTCGGTATTAATTAACATGGAATTAAAAGGCGTAATTCGTCCGTTACCCGGAAAATTATTTGAAGCAATTTAAATACTAATTACCAGAAAAGCCTAGTTTAACGCGCACTCTTTTTAAGACAGAGTCTGCTATTACTCCCGCTTTTTGAGCACCTGTTTTTAAGATGGCATCCAGTTCTGAACGATTGGAAATATAGTAATTGTATTTTTCTCTTTCCAATTTAAATTTTTCGCAAATCAATTCAAATAAGGCTTGTTTTGCATGGCCATAACCATAATTTCCGCCAAGGTAATTTTGGCGCATAGCCGCAATTTGTTCTTCGTTTGCCACTAATTTATACAAAGCAAAAACATTACAGGTATCAGGATTTTTTGGATCTTCAAGTGGAGTGCTGTCACTTTCAATTCCCATAATTTGTTTACGAAGGGCTTTATCATCTAGAAAAATATCAATAATATTTCCGCGTGATTTACTCATTTTTTGACCATCAGTTCCCGGAACATACATTGTTTCCTCTTGCAAAGTCCCTTCAGGAATTATAAAAGTTTCTCCCATTTGGTGATTAAAACGCGAAGCTACATCACGGGTAATTTCAATATGTTGCATTTGGTCTTTTCCTACCGGAACAAAATGAGCATCATATAATAATATATCGGCAGCCATAAGCATTGGATAAGTAAATAACCCTGCATTTACATCTTCCAATCGGTCCGATTTATCTTTAAATGAATGGGCTAAAGTCAATCGTTGATATGGGAAAAAACAACTCAAATACCAAGACAACTCCGCTGTTTGAGGTACATCCGATTGGCGGTAAAAAATTACTTTATTCACATCAAGTCCACAGGCCAACCATGCAGCTGCAGTGCTGTAGGTATTGTTTAATAAGGTTGCACCATCTTTTATTTGTGTAACCGAATGTAAATCGGCAATAAAAAGAAACGATTGATTTTCTGGTTTTTTAGATAATTCAATCGCTGGGATAATTGCTCCCAAAAGGTTTCCTAAATGTGGAGTTCCTGTGCTTTGAACTCCTGTGAGTATATTCGCCATTCTAAAAATTATTTATGCAAAGTTAAACCTTTGTAATAAAAATCGCTTACATTTCCTTAATTTTGACCTTATGAGATTTATAAAAATCATTTTTTGGACGCTTTGGCGCATTTGGTTTTACATTGTAATTGCCTTTTTCATTGTGCTGATGTTTCCGTTTTTGGTGGTTTCCATTTTGAGAGAACAATGGTACCCCTACTTTTTTGTGATGGCTCGTATTTGGGCGAAAGGAATTCTACTCGCCATGGGATTTCATTACAAAATAGAACACGAGCAAGAAATAGAACAAAGAAAAAGCTACATGATTATTGCCAATCATACATCTATGATTGATATTATGTTGATGTTGGCTATTGAAAGAAATCCATTTGTTTTTGTGGGAAAAAAAGAATTGGCGAACATCCCATTATTTGGGTTTTTCTACAAAAGAACCTGCATACTTGTAGATAGAAATAGTTCTAAAAGCAGAATGGCAGTTTATAATAGAGCCCAAAAAAGACTCAATCAGGGATTGAGTATTTGTATTTTTCCAGAAGGAGGTGTTCCCGTGGAATCAATAGAATTAGACGAATTTAAAGACGGCGCTTTTCGATTAGCCATAGAACATCAAATACCTATTGTGCCCATGACTTTTGGGGACAATAAAAAACGATTATCATATACCTTCTTTAGCGGCTCTCCCGGATTATTGAGGGCCATGGTTCATAAATCGATTGAAACGAATGGGCTTACTTTAGATAATAAAAAAGAGATAAAAGATAGAGCAAGAGCCATTATTTGGGATCAATTGCAAAAATACAATCCATAAAAAAGCGCTCTTAAAGCGCTCTTTTTTTATTTCATAATTAATTCTAATGATCTACTACAGCATCAAATTCTGCAAATTGATCTACTCCTTGAGCATTGGTACTGGTCCAAAATTTAAAATGATAAGTTCCTAAACTTGCCGGTTTAAATTTTAAAGTTGAAGTATATTCTAATTGGCTTGGAGGACAATTGGATCCCGAATTTTGTCTTAAGGCAATAATAGCTACCGTTCTTGTAAAGTCATTTCTTTCATAATAAAAATCATAAAAAGAATGACAAACTGTAGGACGAATGTATTGAATTGGAATTTCGGTAATACTGTCTTTAGCAAATTTTACAGGCATCACTACTTGACTTACTGGCAAAACTACTAATTCTGCAGAAGTATCATCTTGACGCGGTTCACACGAAATGGCAAAAAAACCAACTGCTAAAAGTAAATATATGTATTTCATGATCAATTATTTTTTTAAGACCTTCAAAATTAATAAAAGTTTGATTTCAAATAAAAAAAATCACGCATTAAGCGTGATTTAAGTTTTAAGCATTATTTTCTTTGATAATTTCTTTAATTTTTTGTTCTAATTCTTCTGCCAATTCAGGATTGTCTTTAATTAAAACTTTAACAGCATCTCTACCCTGACCTAGTTTTGTTTCGCCATAGCTAAACCAAGATCCTGCTTTTTTAATTACTTCAAATTCTACGGCTAAATCTAATATTTCTCCTGTTTTTGAAACGCCTTCTCCATACATGATATCAAATTCGGCAGTTTTAAAAGGTGGTGCCACTTTATTTTTCACCACTTTCACTTTAGTTCTATTTCCGATTACGATTTCTCCATCTTTAATTTGAGAAGAACGACGAATATCCAATCGAACCGAAGCATAAAATTTCAAAGCATTTCCTCCTGTAGTTGTCTCAGGGTTTCCAAACATTACTCCGATTTTTTCTCTTAATTGGTTGATGAAAAACACCGTACAGTGAGTTTTACTAATAGTTCCAGTTAATTTTCTTAGTGCTTGAGACATTAAACGAGCATGTAATCCCATTTTGGAATCTCCCATTTCACCTTCAATCTCACTTTTTGGAGTTAATGCAGCAACCGAGTCAATTACTACAATATCTATAGCTCCAGAGCGAATTAAATTTTCTGCAATTTCTAAGGCTTGTTCTCCATTATCGGGTTGTGAAATGATCAAATTTTCAATATCTACCCCTAATTTTTCAGCATAATGTCTATCAAATGCATGCTCTGCATCAATAAAAGCAGCAATTCCACCTGCTTTTTGAGCTTCGGCAATGGCATGAAGGGTTAAGGTGGTTTTTCCTGAAGATTCTGGACCATATATTTCAATAATTCTACCTTTTGGATATCCATTTACACCCAAAGCTAAATCCAAACCTAAAGATCCAGAAGAAATAGTTTCAACCTCTTCAACGGCTCTATCCCCCATTTTCATTACGGTTCCTTTTCCGTAGGTTTTGTCTAATTTATCTAATGTAAGTTGTAACGCTTTTAATTTGGCTTCTTTTTCTGAACTCATCACTTTATATTTTAATTGCTTCTATTTTCCGTAAAAATATATAATTTTTTCGAAGAAAAAGAAGTTTATCAAAATGATTTTTAAACAATTCTAACCAAAAATATATTTCATACTTTAGCAAAATTAATTTTGTAGTTTATGGAAAAATTACTTTCCTATCCACTCTCTGTAGTGTATTATTTTTGCTTCGGATTGTGTTTGGTTATTTTTCATCCCATTCAATGGATTTGCTTAAATGTTTTTGGCTACCAAGCCCATAAAAAAAGTGTAGATTATTTAAACTTTTTCTTAGTTAGATGTACGAATATTTTGGGTACAACTTACTCGTTTAATAATAGAGAATTAATACCCAAAAATGTCCCCATAATTTTTGTGGCAAACCACCAAAGCTTGTATGATATTGTAGGTATAATTTGGTTTTTGAGAAAGTTTCACGCAAAATTTGTCAGTAAAAAAGAATTAGGAAAAGGCATTCCAAGTGTTTCTTATAATTTGCGTCATGGTGGATCGGTGTTAATTGATCGAAAAGATCCTAAACAAGCAATTCCGGTAATAAAAGGTCTTTCTGAATATATTGAAAAGCACAATCGAGCAGCAGTTATTTTCCCGGAAGGGACAAGAAGCAAGAATGGAAACCCTAAAGAATTTGCTCTAAGCGGGATTAAGATTCTTTGCAAATATGCTCCTTCGGCTTATGTTGTTCCAATTTCTATTAATAATTCATGGAAAATGGTTAAATTTGGTGTTTTCCCAATGGGATTAGGAAATAAATTAGAATTTATAATTCATAAACCCATCGCAGTTAAAGATTATGCATTTGAAGAAATTGCCAGTAAAACCGAAGAAACTATTATAAAATCAATAAAATAATATCCCCCCTAAATCTATTTTTAATTTAATTTAATATACATGTCATTAACCAATATCCGACTGGAAGTAATGCAATTTTTAGAAAAAAATGTAGATTCTTTCATAGAACAATATTTAATTCCAGTGGAAACCATTTGGCAACCTTCTGATTTTTTACCTAATTCGCAAAGCGATACTTTCTTTGAAGAGGTAAAAGAGTTACAAGAAATTGCCAAAGATTTACCTTATGATTTTTGGGTGGCCATGGTTGGAGATACTATCACCGAAGAAGCACTACCTACCTACGAATCTTGGTTAATGGAAGTTGAAGGAGTAAATAATCTTGAAAATAACGGTTGGTCGAAATGGGTACGCCAATGGACTGGAGAAGAAAACCGCCATGGAGATCTGCTTAATAAATACCTCTATTTATCAGGAAGAGTAAACATGCGTGAGGTAGAAATTACAACACATCATTTGATTAAGGATGGCTTTGAAATTGGAACCGGAACAGATCCATACAAGAATTTTGTGTATACTAGTTTTCAAGAATTAGCAACGTATGTGTCTCACAATAGAGTTTCTCAAATTGCAAAACAATACGGAGACAACAAACTTTCTAAAGCGTGTAAAATAATTGCTGGAGACGAAATGCGTCACCACCAAGCGTATAGCGAATTTGTAGATCAGATTTTCAAAGTAGACCCAAGCGAAATGATGTTGGCGTTTCAATACATGATGAAACAAAAAATCACCATGCCGGCGCACTTCCTAAGAGAATCGGGTCAATCGATAAGCACTGCTTTCAATCAATTTTCTGATTCAGCCCAAAAACTTGGAGTTTATACTGCCAATGATTATGTTGATATCATGCAAAAATTAATTGATAAATGGCAAATTGATAAAATATCAAACCTTACGGATGAAGCTGAAAAAGCTAGAGATTATCTAATGAAATTGCCTGCAAGAATGGCTAAAATTTCTGAAAGAATAGTGCTTCCTGAAGAAAATTATGTTTTTAAATGGGTGCAACCAGCATAAATAATTCTAATTAATCCTTTCTTAATGAAAGGATTTTTCATTTACTAAACTTATGTCATTAATAGAAAATACTTTTCTTTTTGTAAAACAAAAACTTCAAAATGCAGAAGCCGGTCACGACTGGTATCATGTGGAACGCGTTTATAAAAATGCGATATTAATTGCAAGCAAAGAAGAATGCGATATGGAAATTGTGAAACTGGGCGCATTACTTCATGATATCGCCGATAGTAAATTTCATAATGGAGACGAAACAATTGGACCAAGAATAGCAAAAGAGTTTTTGGAAACCCAAAATACATCCGCAGAAACTATTTATCATGTAGTGAACATCATTGAAAATATTTCTTTTAAAGGCGGAAATTTTGAAAAGAAATTCTCGTCTAAAGAATTAGATATAGTTCAAGATGCCGATCGATTAGATGCCATTGGCGCCATTGGTATTGCCAGAACATTTAATTATGGCGGATTCAAAAACAGACCTTTATATTTGCCTCATGTTGCTCCAAATTTGCACATGACCAAAGAGGAATATAAAAACAATGAGGCGCCAACACTCAATCATTTTTATGAAAAATTGCTCTTGCTGAAAGATAAAATGAATACCGAAACCGGGAAAAAAATTGCGGCACAAAGACATCTTTTCATGGAAAGTTTCTTAGCACAATTTTACTCGGAATGGGACGGAGAAAAATAATTAATTTCCTTTAAAATCGGCTTTTCTTTTTTCTAAAAAGGCTGTAGTTCCCTCTTTAAAATCTCCGGTACCGAAACATTTTCCAAAGTTTTTTATTTCCGTTTCAAAGCCATTAATGCCATCTGTAAAATTAGCATTCACCGCTTCAATTGCTTTTCCAATTGCAACCGTTGAGTTTTTCATGATTTTTTGAGCTATAGATTTTGTAAATTCTATAAGTTCAGCTTGGGGTACTACATGGTTTACTAATCCAACTCTATAGGCTTCATCCGCAGGGATCATTCCGGCAGTCATAATAAGTTCCATGGCCCGACCTTTACCAACAAGTTGAGGTAAGCGTTGGGTTCCGCCATAACCCGGAATTACTCCAAGAGAAACTTCTGGCAAGCCCATTTTGGCATTATCAGAGGCAATTCGAATATGACAAGACATTGCCAATTCCAATCCGCCACCAAGTGCAAATCCATTAATTGCGGCAATAACAGGAGTCATTAAATTTTCAATAAAATCAAATAATAATTCTTGCCCTTGTTGTGCTAGTTGCGCGCCTTGTTCAACAGAAAAATGAGCAAATTCTGAAATATCGGCACCAGCCACAAATGCTTTTTCACCTTCTCCAGTAATAATAATTACCTTAATTTCAGGGTTTGCATCTAAACTTTCTAATCCGTCATGCAACTCTTTTATCGTTGCAATATTTAATGCATTTAATTTTGATGGACGATTGATCGTGATGTGCCCAATTCCGTTTTCAGAAGCAATAAGGATGTTTTCGAAATTCATAGTTTAATTTTATTTAGATAGGTAACGAAACGGTAAATGTAGTTCCTTTTCCTAATTCGGTTTCAAATGTAATAGTTCCTTTATAATTTTCAATAATGTTTTTAATGATACCCAATCCAAGTCCCATTCCGCTATTTTTGGTTGTGAATTTTGGTTCAAATATATGTTCAATAAAACTTGTTTCTATCCCAATTCCATTGTCTTTTACCGTAATATTTACCATGTTTTCATCTCTTTTTACAGCTACGACAATCGATTTTTCTTCTTGGTTTTCTGGGATGGCTTGAATGGCATTTTTAACTAAGTTTGTAATTATTCGCACCAAATGCGTACGATCCATTACAGTGATAATTTCTTTTTCTTCACTTTCAAAGTGCAGCGCTTCTTCATTAAAAATTTCTAAAGAAAACTCTACAACTTCCACTACATTTAGTGTTTCATTTTGTTGCGCAGGCATCGAAGCAAAGTTAGAAAAGGCCGAAGCTACGGAACTCATGGTGTCAATTTGCTGAATTAAAGTTTTGGAATAATCGCTAAGTTTTTGCTGCAAATTTGGATCTTCGGGATCAAACTTTCGTTGGAAACTTTGTACCGTCAATCGCATTGGAGTTAGCGGATTTTTAATTTCATGTGCTACTTGTTTTGCCATTTCACGCCAAGCTTGTTCTCGCTCACTTTGCGCAAGCATGGTAGCACTTTCTTCTAGTTTATCCACCATTCGATTATAGGCGTTTATCAAGGAATTGATCTCACGGCTATTGGCTTCGATAACAATCTTTTCATTTTTTTGTTCTAAACTGGTTTGATTGATCTTTTCTGAAATGGTCTTCAACGATTTAGTAATATAACTTGAAAGAAAATAAGCCAACGCAAACGCGATAATCAGCATTATAAAATAAACCTGACTCAATCGAACTAGGAAATCTTGAATTTCGTTTTCATAAAAACTATCATCTTCTACATAGGGGAGATTTAAAATTCCGAGTGGTTTAAATTTATCATCTTTAATTTGACTGTAAGAAGATCGAATTTTTATCCCATCAATGATCTTAATATCTACATACCGTTTTTCAATGGAAGATTGAACCAATTTGGTTACATATTTTGGAATGGGAGGGGCTACATTATCTACTGAAAAGGATGCTTTTGAGGTTTTTAATAAATTTCCACTTAAGCTATAAATGTTAATTTCTACATTATGAATGTCGGACAATTCATGAATTTTATCTTTAAATATATAAGGCAAATTTCGCTCTGTAAGCGGATAGGTTGTTGTAGATAAAATGTAATTAATATTTTCTTTTACGGCATCTTCTTTTCGGTCTAATCGCTCTTGGTGGTATCTTCGCGCTTCATTTTTAAACTGAATCACCGAAATCAAAGCCATTAAGGAGGCGGCAATTAAGATCAATACAATCATCGATAGGAAAATCCTAATACGAAGGGAAAGCATTGACATTTTAAAGCCGTTAAACATTTTAATTAGTTATTTTTTTCTCGGATTCTTTTGTAAAATTTAAATCCAAGCATGATCAAAACTGAAAATAAAACAATTCCGATTACGCCATAAATCCAATTGAAAGCATTTTTTAAAACTACTAAAAAAACTACTGAAAATAAAATAATTGTGGCACCTTCATTCCAAAGCCGCATGTAGTTTGAAGTATATTTAAATTGGTCGTTTTGTAATTGTTTGTACATGACTTGGCATTTCCAATGGTATAAATATAATAGAAAAACAAATGCAAGTTTTACATGCATCCAAGGCATGTGCAACCAAGCGTTTCCAACAGGGGTAAAAAACAACATCCAATAGGCAAAAAAACTAGCTAAAATCGCACTTGGCCATGTAATGATATACCAAAGGCGGTAGGTCATTATTTTGTATTGTTGTAGTAAAATTTCCTTTTCTGGCGATGGTTTCTCGTTGGCTTCTATTTGATAAACAAACAAACGAACGATGTAAAACAACCCGGCAAACCAAGTTACTACGAAGATGAGGTGAAGGGATTTTAGATAATCGTATAACATAGTTACTTTAATTTGACCATTCTTTTATCCAATTTGCCACTACGCCACACCATTCGTCATCGTCATTCATACAAGGTATTGCCAAAAATTCTTCCCCTCCATGGTGTAAAAACTGTTCGTTAGCTTCCATGGCAATTTCCTCCAATGTTTCTAAACAGTCCGATACAAATGCCGGAGTTACCACTGCTAATTTCTTAATTCCTTTTTCGGGCATTTTGTTAATTTCAACATCGGTATAAGGCGTCAGCCATTTATCTCCTGCCAAACGCGATTGAAAGGTTTGGCTGTATTTTCCTTCTGGAATTCCGAGTAATTTTACCACTTGCTTGGTTGTTTCATAACATTGGTGTCGGTAGCAAAATTCATGCGCTGGTGAAGGGGTGTTGCAACAAGATCCATCAATTGCACAATGTGATTTGGTTACATCGGTTTTACGAATATGACGCTTCGGAATTCCGTGATACGAAAATAATAAATGGTCGTATTCAAAAGTATCCAAATGTTTTTTTATTGAATTGGCTAAAGCCTGAATATAATCGGGTTTGTTATAAAAAGCAGGAACTTTTGTAAGTTTCATTTCAGGGAATTTTGTGCAAACTAATTCATTTGCCAATTCCCAAATAGTGGTTGTTGAAGCCATAGCATACTGCGGATATAAAGCCAAAAGCAGCACTTCAGTCACTCCCTTTTCTCTTAATTCTTGCAAGCCTTTTTCTATAGTCATTGTTCCATAACGCATAGCTAAGGCCACCGGAATAGAAGATTTCTCTTGAACTTTTTTATGCATTCGTTTCGAAATTACCACCAATGGAGATCCTTCTTCCCACCAAATTCTAGCGTACGCTGCAGCGGATTTTTTTGGTCGAGTTTGTAAAATAATTCCTCTTACCAACAAGGCGCGTAATAAAAACGGAACGTCAATTACATATTTATCCATTAAAAATTCATCTAAATACGGCTTCACATCTTTAGCAGTTGGGCTTTCTGGTGAACCAAGATTGACTAGTAATACTCCTTTCATTAGTTATGGTAGATTATATATTGATATTTATTGACATTAGGTATTTCTTTGGGGTGGTAGCAAATTTTTTCTTGAAAGCCGCAATAAAATGACTTCCGGTGCTGTATCCAATTTTTAACCCCACTTCGTTTACATTATAGGAACCCGAATCAAGCAATTGACGGGCATAGTCTAGTTTATAATCAAGTAAAAAGCCATAAACGGTGTCTCCATATATTTGTTTGAAACCCATTTTTAGTTTCTTCAAACTTAACCCCACTTGATCAGCTAATTCTTCTAGCCCAGGAGGCTCGGCCATATTTTGAATAATTATTTCTTTGGCTTTTTTAATTTTCAAAACATTTTCCTCATCGTTTAAGAAAGGACATTGCTCTGCATCGGGGTCTTCAGATCGATTAAAATACAAGCTTAACAATTCATATCCTTTCCCTTTATAATATAGGTTTTTTATGGCTGGGTTTAAATTGTAATGAAATAACTGACTCAATACGATTGCCATAGAGGGACTTATGTCGCTTTCGGTATAGTATTTACGATCTTTATTTTCTTCACTTAAAAAAGGAATGTTCCCCGATTCATTTGTAAAAAGTGAATGAAATTTTTGAATTGAAATTAATACCGAGATAACCCATGTATTTGGCGCAATTTCTAAATCTAACGGTAATTCTTTTTGTGGATTGTAAAACAAAAGTGCTTTTTCTTCTTTTAAATCTAAAGCATAGCTTCCCATGTTAAAAATAAATTTTGCTTTTCCTTTTATCCCAAAATGAAACTGTATAAGTCCTTGATTAACATGCCGTTTCACTTGATAAACTTCTTGACTTTCATTTTGAAATCGTAGCAAAATAAAATCATTTTCAATTTTAATTTCTTCTTGCGAACCCATAGCGATATTTTTTTTGTATAAAAAAATTAAAATCTTAACATTTGTTTAAGAATAGTTTAAGGTTATTAAATCTGAAACCATTAATATTAAAGCAAAATTAAAAAAAATAACGCTATAAATACAAATACCTACGAAATTTCTCAGAGCGATACAAAAAGTACTTTTAGCGTTGTTTTTTGTTTTAATAGAAGTCTAAATTTGTGTACTTTTTTGAAAAGAGCAAAATGGAAAACAATACTACTATCAAGTCTACTACTTTTTACGCTGTTGGATTGAGCTATAAAAAAGCTGATGCAGAAATAAGAGGAAAATTTAGTTTAGACTCTCAAGCTAAAATCAACTTATTGGCGCAAGCTAAAAAAGAAGGAATTGAGGCTTTAATTGTTACTTCCACTTGCAACAGAACCGAAATTTATGGTTTTGCCCAACATCCATTTCAGTTAATCAAATTAATTTGCGAAAACAGTAAAGGCACCGTTGAAGAATTTCAAAAGGTGGCTTTTGTATATAAAAAACAAGAAGCAATTAATCATGTTTTTCGCGTAGGAACCGGTTTAGATAGTCAGATTCTTGGGGATTTTGAAATTATAAGTCAGTTAAAAATGGCTTTCGCCGAAAGTAAAAATAAGCAACTTGCCAATGCTTTTATGGAGCGCTTAGTGAATGCCGTAATTCAAGCGAGTAAAAAAATTAAAAACGAAACCGAGATTTCTTCTGGAGCTACTTCGGTTTCATTTGCCTCAGTGCAGTACATATTTAAAAATGTAGAAGATATTGCCAATAAAAACATCTTACTTTTCGGTACAGGAAAAATAGGAAGAAATACCTGCGAAAATTTGGTAAAACATACCAAACACGAACAAATTACGCTTATCAATAGGACCAAAGACAAAGCCGAAAAATTGGCTCAAAAGCTAAATGTTATTGTAAAAGATTACGCCGACTTACAACTCGAAATCCAAAAAGCAGATGTAATTGTTGTGGCAACGGGCGCCCAAAATCCTACGATTGATAAAAACATTCTTAATTTAAAAAAACCGTTGCTTATTTTAGATTTATCCATTCCTAAAAACGTGCATGACAACGTAAATGAAGTTCCCGGTGTTACTTTAGTTCATATGGATCATTTATCTCAAATTACCGATGAAACTTTGGAAAACCGAAAATTACATATTCCGGCAGCCGAGGCAATAATTGAAGAAATTCAAGTGGAGTTTTTAGCATGGAATAAAAACCGAAAATTTGCACCTACTATTAATGCACTTAAAGAAAAGTTCAATTCAATTAAAGATGGGGAGTTAAATTTTCAAAGAAAAAAATTAGCTAATTTTGATGAAGATCAAGCCGAATTGATAAGCAATAGAATAATCCAAAAGATAACGAGCCATTTTGTTAACCATTTAAAAGAAGGGGAATCAATGGAAGAAGGTATCGAATGGATAGAAAAAGTATTTCAACTAGAACAAGAAAAAGAAATTTTCTAATTATCAAGCCCCAACCAGAAACCAAAATTTTAGGTTTCCAAAAAACATAAAATGTCTAAAAAAACCATAAGAATTGGCACCAGAGACAGTGAATTAGCACTTTTTCAAGCCCATACCGTTCAAAAACAATTGAATGATTTAGGGTATCAAACCGAAATCATCGCCGTGAAATCGCAAGGCGATCTTGTTTTAGATAAGCCGATTTATGAACTTGGAATTACCGGAATTTTTACCAAAACATTAGATAGTGCCATGATCAATGGTCAAGTAGATATTGCGGTGCATTCTATGAAAGACGTACCTACCGCTTTACCTGAAGGAATTGTTCAAGCAGCGGTTTTAGAGAGAGCCAATTATTTAGATATTTTAGTACATAAAGGCAACACTAGTTTTTTAGAATCGGCAGCTACAATTGCCACAGGAAGTTTGCGTCGCAAAGCGCAATGGTGGAATAAATATCCAAATCACACTCTCGTAGATTTGCGCGGAAATGTAAATACAAGATTGCAAAAATTGCATGATAATGATTGGGACGGCGCCGTTTTTGCAGCAGCTGGATTGGAGCGAATTAATTTAAAACCAGAGAACCACATCAGTTTAGATTGGATGACTCCAGCTCCAGCTCAAGGAGCCATGGTGGTGGTTGCAATTGTAAGTGACGAATTTACATTGGACGCTTTATCACAATTAAATCATATAGAAACTGAAATATGTACTTATATCGAAAGACAATTTTTAAAGACATTGGAAGGCGGATGCACCGCGCCAATTGCTGCTCTTGCAAAGTATGATGAAAAAGAAGACACAATCCATTTTACAGGAGAATTGTTGTCTATTGATGGCAAACAAAAATTAGAAATCGAAAAAGTCGTTGCTATTTCCGAATGGAAAAAATTAGGTTTTCATGCTGCACAAGAAATCCTTGAAAACGGAGGTTCCCAATTAATGGAAGAAATAAAACAACAATTAAAAAAATAAGCACAAACAAGAATTCCATTAAGACAGGAATTAAAATATGGCAAAACAGATAAACATACTATCCACGAAAAAACTAGATTTAGCCCAAAAGCAACTTCTTTTGGACGCTGCTGTAACGGTTGTGGAGGAGGATTTTATTGAAACAAAAGCCAAAAAATTTGAATTTTCTAAAGTGCATGAAAATTTAATTTTCACCAGTCAAAATGCGGTACATAGTATATTACAGCACCCAAAATGCGAGGAATTAAAAGGGAAAAGTGTTTTTTGTGTTGGATTAAAAACCAAGGAATTGCTTACCGAAAACGGATTTGATGTAGTTGCCTATACCGGTTATGCTGCCGATTTGGCCGAGATTATTTCTTTAATTTATTCGTCGGAATCATTCACTTTCTTCAGCGGAAATTTACGTCGGGATGTATTACCAAATACCTTAAAAGAAAACGGAATCACCTTCGATGAAATTGAAGTTTATGAAACCAATATTACTTCAAAGAAAATGACTTCAAAACAAGATGGCATTCTGTTTTTCAGCCCATCGGGAGTGGAGAGTTATTTCAAATTGAATTCGATTAATGACGAAGCTTGTTTCTGTATTGGGGAAACCACCGCAGAAGCATTAGAAAATAAAAAAGTAAAAAAAATAATCATCGCAGAAAAACCATCGGTTGAAAGTGTGATTGCACAAGCAATAGAATATTATTAAAACAGTTTGAGTTGATGCAACTTAAAACTTTAAATTATATACAATGTTAAAAAACGACCTGTTCTTAAGAGCGCTGAATAATGAAAAAGTAGAACGCCCACCCGTATGGATGATGCGTCAAGCGGGGAGGTATCTACCTGAATTTAGAGCCTTAAGAGATAAATATGATTTTTTCACCCGTTGCGAAACACCCGAATTGGCTGCTGAAATCACCGTGCAACCCATTCGAATTGTAAAACCCGATGCGGCAATTTTGTTTTCTGATATTTTGGTGGTGCCACGCGCCATGGGAATTCACGTGGAACTGAAAGACAATTTGGGACCCATTATTCCAAATCCAATTCGCACTATGGACGATGTGAATAACACTTTTGTTCCAGATGTTCATGAATCGTTGGGTTATGTTTTTGATGCCATCAAATTAACCAAAGAAATGCTGAACGATGAGGTGCCATTAATTGGTTTTGCTGGTTCACCATGGACCATTTTTTGTTATGCTGTGGAAGGAAAAGGTTCTAAAAGCTTTGATACGGCTAAAGGATTTTGTTTTTCAAACCCAGTAGCAGCGCATACTTTATTGCAGAAAATTACCGATACCACCATTTTATATTTGAAAGAAAAAGTAAAAGCAGGTTGTAATGCCATTCAGATTTTCGATTCTTGGGGAGGCATGTTATCACCAGTAGATTATCAAGAATTCTCTTGGAAGTACATCAACCAAATTGTGGAAGCTTTAGCTGACGAAACGAAAGTAATTGTTTTCGGAAAAGGATGTTGGTTTGCTTTAGGCGAAATGTCAAAATCTAAAGCGTCTGCATTGGGTGTAGATTGGACTTGCTCTGCTAGAAATGCCCGATATTTAACAGGAGGGAATATTACTTTGCAAGGAAATTTTGATCCAAGTCGTTTACTTTCTCCAATTCCAACCATCAAAAAAATGGTACACGAAATGATTGATGAATTCGGGAAAGACAATTACATCGTTAATCTTGGTCACGGAATTTTACCAAACATTCCGGTGGATCATGCTAAGGCTTTTGTGGAAGCGGTAAAGGAGTATAATAAATAAGCTGACAGCTGACAGCTTTTAGCTAAACGCTATTTACAATGAATGATAAATTCTACCAATACATACTAAACCTCCAAGATCAAATTACTTCAAAACTAGAAGAATTAGATGGTGGCGCCCAATTCCGTGAAGACATTTGGGAACGACCAGAAGGCGGCGGCGGACGAACACGGGTCATTGAAAACGGCGCTGTTTTTGAAAAGGGAGGGGTAAATATTTCGGCCGTTCATGGAAAATTACCGGATAGCATGCAGAAATTATTTAATGTGGGTGAAGCCGATTTCTTTGCTTGCGGATTGAGTTTGGTGATTCATCCTAAAAGCCCGATGGTGCCTACGGTTCATGCCAATTGGCGTTATTTTGAAATGTACGATGAGAACGGAAAGGTAATGAATTCGTGGTTTGGTGGCGGACAAGATTTAACTCCGTATTATTTATTTGAAGAAGATGCCATTCATTTTCATCAAACTTGTAAAACGGCTTGCGACAAACACAATCCGGAGTTTTATCCAAAATATAAAAAGCAATGTGACGACTATTTTTGGAACGCTCATAGAAACGAAGCGCGAGGACTTGGCGGATTGTTCTTTGATTATTGCAAAGCAAATGAGCAAATGGCAATGGAAGATTGGTTTAATTTCGTAACCGAAGTGGGCAACAGTTTTCTGGATGCTTATGTTCCCATTGTAGAAAAAAGAAAGAATTTACCATATACGCCAGAAAAAAGAACTTGGCAAGAAATTCGCCGTGGGCGTTATGTCGAATTCAATTTAGTGCACGATAAAGGCACCCTTTTCGGACTAAAAACCAACGGTAGAATTGAAAGTATTTTGATGAGTTTGCCACCACATGTGCAATGGCATTACGACTATCATCCCGTTGCCGGAAGCGAAGAAGAAAAATTAATTAAAGTATTAGAAAAACCTATAAATTGGATTGAAGATTGATGATTAACGATTTCTGATTTCAGAATAATTGAAATCAACAATCAATCAAAAATCTACAATCGTTAATCTTAAATCATAGATCAATATGTTCCCATTACAAAGAGGTAGAAGATTACGCGTAAATGAATCCATACGAAGTTTGGTTCGTGAAACCACTTTAAGTCCAAGTGATTTTATGTTTCCAATGTTCATCGCTGAAGGCGAAAACTATAAAGTAGAAATTCCATCCATGCCCGGAATTTACCGTCGTTCGATAGACTTAACGGTTGCTGAGGTTAAAGAATTATTTGCTTTAGGAATTCGCGCGGTCAACATTTATGTAAAAGTAGACGAATCACTAAAAGACAACACCGGAAAAGAAGCGTGGAATCCAAATGGGTTGATGCAACGCGCTATTAAAGCCATAAAATCTGCCTGTCCCGAAATGATTGTTATGCCCGATGTGGCTTTGGATCCGTATTCTATTTATGGTCACGACGGAATAATTGAAAACGGTGCTATTGCTAACGATGCTACCAACGAAGCTTTAGTAAAAATGGCCGTTTCACATGCACAAGCCGGAGCCGATTTTGTAGCTCCTAGCGACATGATGGACGGACGTGTTTTGCGTTTACGCGAAGGTTTG
>JBILNU010000021.1:0-18434 GCA_044374815.1 Flavobacterium sp. | reverse complement strand
CTGTTGGTGGATTGGTACAAATTCCGTGTATTGAACGCAATACCATGGGAGCCATTAAAGCCATTAATGCCGCGGAACTAGCGCTTGAAACCGATGCTAAAAACGCCAAAGTTCCTTTAGATAAAGTAATTGACACCATGTGGCAAACTGCCAAAGACATGAATTCTAAGTATAAAGAAACTTCGGAGGGAGGTTTAGCAGTTGCCGTTAATTTAGCCGATTGTTAGAATTCATAACTCCAACTCATAGTTGCAAATAAGTTGGAATTTACTTCGGCATCATTTCTCAAAAAGACCGCTTCTTTAGAATTAAAATAACGCAATTCTGTTCTTATTTTCATTTTAGAATTAGGCAAATAATCAAAATTTAATGAAGTACCTAGAGTTTTAAATTCCTTGCCACTAGCAATCATTACATTTTTAATATCCTGATAATATTCTGCTCTAACAGCAGTTTGCCACTTGGAATTAATTGAATATTGGGTTATTAATACCGGACTAAACCAATTATCATACCCATCCCCTAAACTATTTTTCTGCAATCCGTAATCAAAGCCTAATATGGTACGGAAATTATTTTTCCATTTAAAATCATAATACAGATTACTAAAGTAGCGTGTTCTTAAATCTTCTGCAATTGATTCATCACCTATAAAAACACTCCAGTTTAAAGTTGCATTTTCAGATGGCTTACATACAATTTGCGATCCAAAACTAGGTAATGCTTTTTTATTTGGTTTTGCAATTCGTTGCCAACCATTAGTCAATAATCCAGAGAAGCTCCATTTGGACGAAGGCGAATAATTATATTTCACACCGGTCATAAAATAAGGAGAATTTTCGCCTAATAAGGACCGAGTAAGTGTTAAATTTGAAGAAGAAATTGAAGTTTCAAAACCTATATAACTCGGCATAATTCCCACTTCAACATTGTGTTTCTTTTCTTTATCTAGATACAATCCAACAATTGCTTCATTTATATATTTCATTTTCTCATTTGCATAATTGTCCTCTACATAAGTTCCCGAATGCATAGCAAAACTTGCATAACCATTTTCAAAATCTACTTTAGTTCGAAATAAGCCAATGTTTAAATTAATCTCATTTTGCCTATTGTAATTATACATAAAAGGCAATTTCTTTTCCGTATTTGAATTTTGAAAGTCATTCGCATAAAAGGTTTCTAAATAACCTGAAAAGGTAATCTTAATATCAGCACGCTCTTGAGAGAAAACTGAAACCGAACTTAATAATGTCAAGCAAAAAAGCTTTTTTAATATTTTCATTTAAATAAAATTGGAAAGTAAAATTAATCATTTTTATGATTAAATATTAAAGATAACAAATACGTTTTATTACTTTTACAAATTCAAATTAAGGTTGATAAATTAAAATCTAAATGGTATGTCTATAGCTAAAAAAGATTATAAACGAATTACTACAAAGTCTTTAATAGAAATGAAGGCAAATGGAGAAAAAATATCCATGCTTACTGCCTACGATTACTCTATGGCAAAAATTGTAGATACCGCTGGAGTAGATGTGATTTTGGTTGGAGATTCTGCCAGTAATGTAATGGCAGGATATGAAACAACTTTACCAATTACTTTAGATCAAATGATTTATCACGCCTCTTCTGTGGTTAGAGCAGTTTATAGAGCACTTGTAGTAGTTGATATGCCTTTTGGAAGTTACCAATCGGATTCTAAAGAAGCCTTACGATCTGCTATTCGAATTATGAAAGAAAGTGGTGGTCACGCAGTAAAGCTAGAAGGTGGAAGCGAAATAAAGGAATCCATTAAAAAAATTCTTAAAGCCGGAATTCCAGTTATGGGTCATTTAGGTTTAACCCCTCAATCGATATATAAATTTGGAAGTTATACTGTTCGTGCCAAAGAAGATGCCGAAGCAGAAAAACTAATTGAGGATGCTAAATTATTAGAAAATTTAGGTTGTTTTGCTTTGGTATTAGAAAAAATACCAGCCGATTTAGCAGAAAAAGTTGCCAAAAGCATTTCCATTCCAGTAATTGGAATTGGTGCCGGAAGCGGTGTAGACGGACAAGTATTAGTAATACATGATATGCTTGGAATGAATAATGAATTTAGTCCGCGTTTTTTAAGAAGGTATTTAAATTTATACGAGCAAATGACCAATGCCTTAAATAAATATGTTGCTGATGTAAAAAGTCAGGATTTTCCAAATGCGAATGAGCAGTATTAATGTAGTGACTAGTAAATAGTAATTAGTAATTAGTTTGTCTTGTCTGAAAAAATAATTTCCACAAAATCCAACCTTCAAGTACTTCACGAAGACAATCATATCATTGTGATAAATAAGCGTGTAGGAGATTTGGTACAAGGCGACAAAACTGGTGATAAACCTTTATCTGAAATTGTAAAAGAATACATCAAGGACAAATACAACAAACCCGGAGCAGTTTTTTTGGGAGTAGTACATAGACTCGATAGACCTACAACTGGAATTGTAGTCTTTGCCAAAACCTCTAAAGCACTTGAACGATTAAATAAAATGTTTAGCGAAAGAGCAACTCAAAAAACCTATTGGGCTGTGGTAAAAAATAAACCTCCCAAAAACGAAGACACCCTCCTACACTATTTGACAAGAAACGAGAAAAATAATTCTTCAAAGGCGCATATAAAAGAAGTTCCAAATAGTAAAAAAGCATCACTTGATTATAAAATCATCAATGAACTCCATAATTATTTTGCTTTAGAAATAAACCTCCACACCGGAAGGCACCATCAAATACGATGTCAATTAGCTGCAATAGGTTGCCCGATAAAAGGGGATTTAAAATATGGTTTTGACAGAAGCAATACTGATGGCGGTATCCATTTGCATGCACAAAAACTTGCTTTTACCCACCCTGTTTCAAAGGAAGAATTAGTTATTATTGCTCCCGTGCCAAATGATGTAATTTGGAATTCTATCAAATAATAAAATATCATTTTTTTATTTAAATTATTTTTGTAATTTTAATGAACCAATTCTAAATTACAAAATCATGAAAAAAATTATTGCACTTAACCTTGTATTACTATCCTGTTTTATTGGTTTTTCACAAGATCATTTCTCCGGAATTAGTACCTCTAGTAGAGTTGGAATACTAAACGGAATAATTAATCCAGCAGAATTTTCTAATTTATCTAAAAAATTTGAAGTCAATATATATGGTGTTAGTTTTAATACTAGTAACAATAAAATTGGCTTTAGCGACATTACTTCAGGAAATAATTTACAAGATTTAATTTTTAAAGATAATGAAGCTGTTAATTTTCAATTTGATGGACAAATTATTGGACCAAGTGTAGCAATTAAATTATTAAAATGGGGGTTTGCTGTAACTACAAAAGCAAACTTGAAATATGATCTTGTAAATATTGACACTAATATTGGTAATGCAATTAGCGATAATAATTTAGCTTCTGCATTAACATTATTAAATACTAACAGCAATCAAAGATTAATAGGTAGTTCATATGGAGAAATTGGATTTTCTGTTGCTAGACCAATCATTGATAAAGAAAAGCACAGTTTTAGTGCCGGTGTCACATTTAAATTATTATTCCCAGGATCGTACTCAAATATTGGACTTAATGGATTAAATGGTAGAATAACCCAAACAGGTAACGATGCATTCTTAACCACCAATCAACCTGCACAATTAAATATTGCTTATTCCGGAAGTTTAGCTAATAATTTTTCCAATTTTAGTGACTATACCAATACTATTTTTGGAGGTTTAAATGGAATCGCTACTGATTTTGGGGTAACTTATAAATTAAAAGATGGTCCAAATAAATATAAAATTAAGGCCGGTTTGGCAATTAGAAATTTAGGAAGTATGACATTTAAAGACAATAACAATTCTTCAACCAATTATTCTTTAAATATACCCAACTCAAATCCTTTAAATTTAAATGCATTTAGTGGTGCAAACAATTTAGGAGATGTTGAAAATATTTTAAATTCTAATGGCTATTTAACAAAAATTGATGGTCAAAAAGATTTTAAAGTGAATCTACCTACTTTATTTTCAATTTACACCGATTTTAAAATAGTGCCAAAAGTTTACATCACTGGATATTTACAACAAAAATTGAACAAAGATTCAGAAAACGACCAAATCACAGCACAAAACATAGTTTCGGTAACACCAAGAGTAAATTTAGGGTTCTTTGAAACATATGTGCCTATTTCTAACAATCAAATTTCTGGAACTACTATCGGTTTTGGTTTTCGATTAGGAGGATTTTATTTAGGATCTAACTCAATTGTATCGTCCATAACTAGCAATGGAAAACAAGCCGATTTATATACTGGTTTTAGATGGGCATTTTTATAATAACATTACTATATTAATAAAAAAGGCTCCATTCGGAGCCTTTTTTAATTCATTGAATACAGATTAATTTTCTGCTTTTAATGCTTTTACTTTATCTGTTAATTCTAAATAACTATAAACAGATTTTAAAATACTTTTAATATCCTCATCTTTTGGATCTAACTGATGTGCTTTTTCATAAATAGGCATAGCTTTTTGAAATAATTTTTGTCTTTGCTCTTTTAAAATATTATATTTCTTTAATTCGCTATCTGATGATCCTTTAATTTTATTCATATCATCTACTATTTTAGCATCTGGTTTCAAAATTAAATCGGCTAAATTTATATATGCGTTTAAAAAATCTGGTTTTAGTTCAATTGCTTTATTATAATATTTTTCTGCATCCTCAAATTGATTAGCATTAGCACAAGTAACACCTAAGTTAAAAACTAAAACTTCATCGTTTGGTCTTTTTTCAAGTGCTTCACTAATTAATCGTTTGTAGTTAACACTATCTTTTAAATTTAAATAAATATTAGCTTCAGAAACAATTAAATCAACATCTTCAGGATTCTCTTTTCTGGCATCTAAAATTGCAGTTTTAGCTTCATCTATTTTATTTTGCTCAATTAATATTAATGCAATATTTCTTATTATTTCACCTTTTTTTGATGGAATTTTTTCATCTCTTGGTGAAAGATGAGTGCCTATTTGTATCATGTTATCTCTAACATTTTTATTAGTATAACTTTCTTCGACACCTGATACTTTATTTTTTGCAAAATACAAGGTTCCTTCACCAGTATAATTTAAAGCTCTCAGTTCTTTGTAATATATTAAAGCATTGTCAAAATCTTTTCCATTAGTAGCATAGCTGGCAGCATAATAGAGAACTTCTTGATCTTTTTTATCTAATTGATAAATAGCATATAAAACATCTCCAGATTCTTTAAACTTTTTTTCATTGCCAAGTTTAACGGCAAAATTTAGCAACTCTGGTTTGAAAGAAGTAATTGTTTCATTGATGTCTTCAGTTTGGATCTTTTTTCCTGTTTTCTTTTCATAATCTAGAGTAGCATTTAATCCTGCAGCTAATTCAGTAATTGCTTTTGGACTTGCAAACTTCATAAAAGCCATTTGAATTTGCAATGGAGGCATCGTTTTATCAATAGCAGTAAATTCAAGAACCGGAATCATGCATTTGTAAAAATTAGCATATACTCTATCTCCTTCATCAACTGCAAGAGGCTGTACTTTTTCAACTAGAGATTTGTATTCTGATAAATCAGCTCCTTTTATCTCATCTTTGTTATAAATCTTTCTTAATGCTTTTAATTCGTCTTTTTGAGCGAATGTTGAAACTGAAACAATTAATGCTCCAGCAACTAAAATTTTTTTAATCTTCATGAGGTAACTATTTAAATTGTTGTTTGTTTAAAAAGCCATGTTATCTAAAATAGTATAGTGTCATAGCTTTGTTTTGATTGATTGATTGATTGATTTATTCTTCAGAATCGTCTTCATCAGAAGAATCATCTTCTTCCTCTAAAATTTCTTCCTCATCATCTACATCATCTTCAATAATTGCATTTGGATCAACTTCTAATTCTTCACCATCTGCTGCGATTGATTCTTCCTCATCATCTTTCATAACTTTGGTTACTGCTGCAATAGAATCGGTTTCTTTAATATTAATTAAACGAACTCCTTGTGTTGCTCTACCCATAACTCGAAGTGTAGAAACGTCCATTCTAATGGTTAATCCAGATTTATTGATGATCATTAAATCATCTGCATCAGTAACTCCATTAATAGAAACTAATTTTCCGGTTTTTTCAGTAATATTTAAAGTTTTAACTCCTTTACCTCCACGGTTAGTAATTCTATATTCATCTAATGATGAACGTTTTCCATATCCATTTTCAGAAACAACAAGAATTTCACTTTCCATATCATTTACAGAAACCATTCCTACCACTTCATCTTGGTCGTTTTGTAATGTAATTCCACGAACACCAGAGGCAGTTCTTCCCATTGGACGAGTTTTAGCCTCTTCAAAACGAACTAATTTACCCGATTTAACTGCAATTAACACCTGGCTTTCACCATTAGTTAATTTTGCTTCTAATAATTCATCTCCGTCTTTAATTGTGATCGCAGCAACTCCGTTAACTCTTGGTTTAGAATATTTTTCTAAAGATGTTTTCTTAACCTGACCTTGTTTGGTAGCCATGATTACATAATGACTCTTAATGTAATCTTGATCTTTTAAGTCTTGGGCGCAGATAAATGCTTTTACTTTATCGTCACTTTCAATGTTAATTAAGTTTTGAAGTGCTCTACCTTTGCTTGCTTTTGTTCCTTCAGGAATTTCATACACACGCATCCAGTAGCATTTTCCTTTTTGTGTAAAAATCAATAAATAGTTGTGGTTCGTTGCAACAAATAAATGCTCTAAGAAATCTTGATCTCTTGTAGCAGCCGATTTTTGTCCAACTCCTCCTCTATTTTGTGTTTTATATTCTGTTAAAGAAGTACGTTTAATATAGCCAGCATGAGAAATAGTAATAACTACATTTTCATCGGCAATTAAATCTTCAATACTCACATCACCACCAGAATATTCAATAATCGAACGACGCTCGTCACCATATTTGTCACGAATTTCAATTAGCTCTTCTTTAATTAATGCCATTCTAAGTTCTTTATTCGCTAATAAATCTTTCAAATGACTAATTAATTTCATGATTTCTTCATACTCAGCTCTTAATTTATCTTGCTCAAGACCGGTTAATTGTCTTAAACGCATTTCAACAATAGCACGAGATTGAATATCAGAAAGGTTGAAACGCTCAATTAACTTTGCTCTTGCCTCTTCTCCATCTTTAGATCCACGGATAATAGCAATTACTTCATCAATATTATCTGAAGCGATAATTAACCCTTCAAGTATGTGCGCTCTTTCTTCTGCTTTCTTTAATTCATATTGTGTTCTTCTAACAACTACATCATGACGGTGCTCAACAAAATAATGAATTAAGTCTTTTACATTCAGCATTTGGGGTCTTCCATTTACTAATGCAATGTTGTTAACACTAAATGAAGACTGTAATTGTGTATATTTATATAAGGTATTCAATACCACATTTGGCACAGCATCACGTTTCAATTCGAATACAATTCGCATACCAGTTCTATCCGATTCATCTCGAATATTTGAAATACCTTCAATACGTTTGTCGTTGATTAAATCAGCGATTTTTTTAATCATTTCTGCCTTATTCACTTGATAAGGAATTTCAGATACAATTATTGCTTCTTTTCCATGTACTTCTTCAAAGCTTACCTTAGCACGAATTACAATTCTACCACGACCTGTTTTAAATGCTTCACGAACTCCTTCGTAACCATAAATAACTCCACCTGTAGGAAAATCTGGCGCTTTAATATGTGTAATTAATTCGTCTATTTCAATTTCATTATTATCAATATACGCCAAAGTACCATCAATAACTTCGGTAATATTATGCGGAGCCATATTAGTAGCCATACCTACCGCAATACCCGATGCACCATTAATTAATAAATTCGGCACGCGTGTTGGCATAACCGTTGGCTCATACAAAGTATCGTCAAAATTAAGTTTAAAATCAACGGTTTCTTTGTCAATATCTGCCATTATGTCTTCCGACATCTTTTTCATTCTTGCTTCAGTATAACGCATTGCAGCTGGACTATCACCATCTACAGAACCAAAATTACCTTGACCATCAATCAATAAATATCTTAAACTCCATTCTTGCGCCATACGAACCATTGCATCATATACAGAAGTATCACCGTGAGGGTGGTACTTACCTAAAACTTCTCCTACAATTCTTGCAGATTTTTTATGGGCAGATTTAGAGGTTACTCCAAGGTCATACATTCCATACAATACCCTTCTATGAACCGGTTTTAATCCATCACGAACATCTGGCAATGCTCTAGATACAATAACTGACATCGAATAATCGATGTAAGCTGATTTCATTTCGTCTTCAATGTTAATAGGAATTAACTTTTCTCCGTCAGACATATTTTATAAATTTTTAAAGTAAATTAATTTTAAATTCAATCGTGCAAGATACATTTTTTATATTCTTTTGAAAGCATTTTTACGGACTTATTTCAATGATTTATTAACAAAATACACTCTCTAAATGGTTAATAAATTAGATGTATTTGAGTGGTTTTTATAATTATTTTTTTGTCAATTTACTGACACGTGATTTCATTAGGAATAGTATTTGCAATTGCTGTTGAAAATCACTAAATTTTCAATTATAATTTTATAAAAAGATGGATGATAATTTTTCACCTAGAGTAAAAGATGTAATTACCTACAGCAAAGAAGAAGCCTTGCGGTTGGGACATGATTTTATTGGCACTGAACACCTTATGCTTGGGATTTTAAGAGATGGAAATGGCAAAGCAATAACGATATTAAATAACTTATCGGTAGATTTAGATCATTTGAGAAAGAAAGTAGAAATCCTTAGCCCTCCTAACCCGAATATTGATTTAAGTATAGAAAAAAAGAATTTACATCTTACTCGTCAAGCGGAAAGAGCATTAAAGACGACTTTTTTGGAAGCCAAAGTTTTTCAAAGTAGTTCAATAAGTACAGCCCATTTATTACTTTGTATTCTTCGAAATGAAAATGACCCAACAACTAAGTTGTTAAACAAATTAAAAATTGATTATGAAGTTGCTAAAGAACAATACTTAGATATGATGCCAAAAGAAGAAAATTTCTTAGAAAATTTACCAAAAAACGAATCCTTCAACGAAGACTCTTCTCATGATGATAATTTAAAAGGAGAAAGTTTTAATAATCCGACTTCCAAAACAAATAAAAAATCTAAAACTCCTGTTTTAGATAACTTTGGCCGTGACTTAACCGAAATGGCAGAAGAAGGAAAATTAGACCCTGTGGTAGGCCGTGAAAAAGAAATTGAACGCGTTTCTCAAATATTAAGTAGAAGAAAGAAAAATAATCCGTTACTAATTGGTGAGCCTGGAGTGGGAAAATCAGCTATTGCAGAAGGATTGGCTTTACGAATTATTCAGAAGAAAGTTTCCAGAATATTATTCAATAAAAGAGTTGTTACTTTAGATTTAGCCAGCTTGGTTGCCGGAACTAAATACCGTGGACAATTTGAAGAACGAATGAAAGCGGTAATGAATGAATTGGAAAAAAATGACGATATCATTTTATTCATTGATGAAATTCATACCATTGTTGGAGCTGGTGGAGCTACAGGTTCTCTTGATGCTTCAAACATGCTAAAACCTGCTTTATCACGTGGAGAAATTCAGTGCATTGGTGCAACTACATTAGATGAATACCGACAGCATATAGAAAAAGATGGTGCGTTAGAACGTCGTTTTCAAAAGGTAATTGTAGAACCTACATCGGTAAACGATACCATATTAATATTAAATAATATTAAAGGTAAATACGAAGACCACCACAATGTTACCTACACCCCTGAGGCCATTGAGGCTTGTGTAAAATTAACCGATCGCTACATGTCGGAGCGCTTTTTACCAGACAAAGCAATTGATGCGCTTGATGAAGCTGGCTCAAGAGTTCATATTACTAATATTGATGTTCCGAAGCAAATTCTTGACTTGGAACGCCTTTTAGAAGAAGTTCGCGAGCAAAAGAATTCTGTTGTGAAAAGACAGAAATATGAAGAGGCCGCTAAACTTAGAGATGACGAAAAGAAATTAGAAAAAGATCTTGCCATTGCTCAAGAACAATGGGAAGAAGACTCTAAAAACAATCGTATTGAAGTAACTGAAGATAATGTTGCTGATGTGGTTTCAATGATGACAGGAATCCCTGTAAATCGAGTAGCACAAACTGAAAGCAATAAGTTAGCTAAATTACCTGAACTGCTTAAAGGTAAGGTAATTGGGCAAGATGAAGCAGTTATGAAAATTGCACGATCCATTCAAAGAAACAGAACAGGTTTAAAAGACCCAAACAAACCAATTGGTTCGTTCATTTTCTTAGGTCAAACCGGAGTTGGAAAAACCCAATTAGCCAAAGTATTGGCAAGAGAGTTATTTGATTCAGAAGATGCTTTGGTTCGTATTGACATGAGTGAGTACATGGAGAAGTTTGCTGTATCTCGCCTAGTGGGAGCACCTCCCGGCTATGTGGGCTACGAAGAAGGCGGTCAACTTACCGAAAAAGTAAGAAGAAAACCCTATTGCGTGGTACTTTTAGACGAAATTGAAAAAGCGCATCCGGATATTTTCAACATGATGCTTCAAGTATTAGATGATGGTTATTTAACTGATAGTTTAGGTCGTAAAATTGATTTTAAAAACACCATAATTATCATGACTTCAAATGTAGGAGCACGACAATTGAAAGATTTCGGTCAAGGTGTTGGATTTGGTACTGCTGCCAAAATTGCCCAAGCAGATGAAAATTCGAAAAGTATTATTGAAAATGCTCTAAAGAAAACATTTGCTCCCGAATTCCTGAACAGAATTGACGATGTAATTGTATTTAATGCTTTAGAAAAAGTAGATATCGACCATATCATCGAATTGGAATTGGTAAAACTATACGCTAGAATTAAAGAATTAGGCTACAATCTTACCCTTTCTGATAATGCAAAAGCATTCATTGCAGAAAAAGGTTTTGACAAACAATTTGGTGCAAGACCCTTAAAAAGAGCCATTCAAAAATATGTTGAAGATTCACTTGCAGAAGAAATCATAAGTTCTAAAATTGAAGGCGGCGATGAAATTTTCATGGACATTGAAGAAGGTGGTAATGAACTAAATGTTAAGGTAGTTAAAAAAGAAAAACCTACCAACTAATTATAACAATACCCTTTAAAACCATTAAGAATAAAATGTAGTTCTTAATGGTTTAATTTTAAAAAATAAACACAAATAATGCCTCAAAACAAAATCATTTTAGGATCTGAAGAATGGTGTTCATTTCCAGAACTTGGAATTCCTGCAATTAAAGCACGAGTAGACTCGGGTGCTAAAACATCTGCATTACATGCTATTAATATTATTCCATTCATGAAAGAAGGAGTAAATTGGGTGAAATTTGATATTAATCCGATTCAAAACAATTTAAAGACCGTAATCCATTGTGAAGCGTTATTAATTGACAAACGAATTGTTAAGAGTTCAAGTGGTTATAGAGAACAACGTTTTGTTATTCAAACCAAAATAACTATTGGTGAGGACAGTTGGCCAATTGAAATGACCTTAACCAATAGGGATTCTATGGGATTCCGAATGCTTTTAGGGCGTGAAGCCATGAGCGGCAGAATCTTAGTAGACCCTGAGCAAAAATATTTATTAGGTCAAAATTCGACTGAAAATCTAAAAGAATTATATCAAATTGATTTTTCAGAAAAATCTGGATTGCGAATTGGTTTATTAGCAAGCAATCCCGAATTATATAGCAACAAACGAATTATGGAAGCCGGGGAAATGCGCGGACATGAAATGCACTTTCTAAACATTAAAGAATGTTATATGAAATTGGATGCAGATACTCCCGAAATTCATTATCGTGGTGGAAAAGTATTGGATTATTTTGATGCAGTAATTCCGAGAATTCGACCAAGCATTACCTTTTATGGTTGTGCCTTGACAAGACAATTTGAAGCTATGAAAGTATTTTGTTTGAATTCGGCGGCAGCCATAACCCAATCAAGAGACAAGTTATTTTCATTACAATTATTACTAAGAAATGGTGTTGATATTCCTACAACAGGATTTGCTAACTCTCCATTGGATACCGATGATTTGATAAAAATGGTTGGTGGTTCTCCTTTAATAGTAAAATTACTAGAGGGTACTCAAGGTAAAGGTGTGGTTTTGGCAGAAACAAAAAAAGCAGCCGAATCGGTAATTAATGCTTTTAAAAGTTTGAATGCCAATATTTTGGTTCAAGAATTCATTAAAGAAGCAAACGGAAAAGATTTACGATTATTTGTGGTGGATGGAAAGGTAGTTGCAGCAATACAAAGAGAAGCGGCTCCTGGAGAATTTAGAGCAAATATTCATATGGGGGGAACAGCTGGTATAATTAAACCAACTAGTGAAGAAAGAAAAATTGCAATTAAAGCTGCCAAAGCTATGGATTTAAAAGTTGCAGGTGTAGATATAATTCGTTCTTCAAAAGGACCATTGTTGCTTGAGGTAAATTCTTCTCCTGGATTGGAAGGAATTGAAGGAGCAACAAATAAAGACATTGCTGGTGAAATGATAAAGGCTATTGAAAATAATTTTAAACGAAAATTAGTAGTGAGCAATTCAATTGAATAATTAAATTATGAATCCCTATTTAGAAATAGTAATCCGTAGTGTTTGCGTTTATCTTTTTATGATAATTGCCTTACGGATATTTGGTAAAAAAGAATTATCGCAATTAAATACTGCCGATGTAATTTTAATTTTACTTATTAGTAACTCGGTTCAAAATGCAATGGTTGGAAGTAACTCTTCTTTATTGGGTGGAATTGTTGCTGCTTTTGCTCTATTCTTAATCAATTTACTATTAAAAAAAACAATGTTGCATTCTAAGTTTATCAAAGAAATGCTACAAGACAAACCGGAAATATTAATTCACAACGGAAAAATTGATTTCAAAGCCCTCTCTAAATTAGGTTTTTCATCGGATGAATTACAAGAGGTCATCCGCGAGCATGGAGTTGAATTCTATAAAGATGTAAAGCTTGCTATGTTTGAAATAGATGGCAGCATCAGTATTATTTCTGGAGATCAAGACCTCAAACAAACCCATCATAAAAGAAAAATCCACAAAACTTTGGGGAATTTAAACAATTGATTTTTATTATTTACTCCTCCAAATCAATTAAAAAAGTATTCAAGAAGGCAATTGATTTTTCTATATCATAATGCAAAATTCGATCTTCTTTAACCAAAGGAACTTCTTCTCTATACGATTTCAAGAACATTTCAATAAAATTACTTGATTTTAATGGTTTTCTGTAATCAATAGCTTGAGAAGCATTCATCAATTCGATGGCTAAAATACGTTCTAAGTTATCCATTATGCGCAGACATTTGGTTGCTGCATTCGCGCCCATAGAAACGTGATCTTCCTGACCGTTACTGGAAACAATACTATCAACACTCGCAGGAGTTGCCAATTGTTTGTTTTGGCTAGCAATGCTCGCGGCGGTATATTGCGGAATCATAAATCCAGAGTTTAACCCCGGATTGACTACTAAAAAAGCAGGCAAACCTCGTAAACCCGAAATTAATTGGTAAGTTCTTCTTTCAGATATGCTACCTAATTCCGATAAGGCAATGGCTAGAAAATCCAATGATAATGCAAGGGGTTGTCCGTGGAAATTTCCACCAGAAATGATTAAATCTTCTCCTACAAAAATATTTGGATTATCGGTAACCGAATTAATTTCGGTTTTGAAAACTTTTTTTACATAATCGATGGTGTCTTTGGATGCACCATGCACTTGAGGAATGCAACGAAATGAATACGGATCTTGAACGTGTTGTTTTGGTTGAGCAATGATTTGACTTCCTTCTAATAATTCGGTTATTCTTTTGGCTGTACTTATTTGCCCTTTGTGAGGTCGAACATAATGAATCAATTCATTAAATGGCTCAATTCTTCCATCAAAACCTTCTAATGATATTGCCGAAATAACATCAGCCAAATAAGAATATTTTGTTGCTTTTAGCAGAATATAACATCCGTAAGAGCTCATAAACTGGGTTCCATTAAGCAATGCCAATCCTTCTTTAGATTGCAATACAATTGGCTCCCATCCAAATTTTTCCAAAACTTTTTTTGCAGGTTGTCTAAAACCATCCAAATATACTTCGCCTTCACCTAATAAAGGTAAAGACATATGTGCTAATGGTGCTAAATCTCCGCTTGCACCCAATGAACCTTGGCTATAAACAACAGGAAGAATATCATGATTGTAAAAATCAACTAAACGCTGAACCGTAATCAATTGCACACCAGAATTTCCGTAGCTTAACGATTGAATTTTAAGCAAGAGCATGATTTTTACAATTTCATGTGGTACTTCCTCACCTGTTCCACAAGCATGTGATTTTACTAGATTTTCTTGTAATTTGGATAAATTATCATTGGATATAACAACATTACATAAAGAACCGAAACCCGTATTAATTCCGTAAATAGGTGTTTCCTGAGAGGCCATTTTTTCATCTAAATACGTGCGACATTTTTCAATATTTGCAATAGTCGCTTCAGATAAAGCAAGTTTTTTATCTTGAGAAATTATTTCTTGTAAAGTTTCAAGATTTAGTATTTCTGAACTGATGTAATATATATTATCCATATCTTTAATTATGTTTCAAAATTCCGTAAAGAAATACTAAAAAGCAACTATTTAGTTTTCTTTTTTATTAATAATACCTTCATTTTATAAATAATAATTTAAAGTAACATTTTTTTATGATTTGTTACACCTCATTTTTTTCTATATTTGGTAGTTATAACAATATTTACATTTATTTATGAAATCAGCAGTAATTTCAATCTGTATTACACTTTTTGCAATACAAATTAGCATTGGTCAAACCAATAAAAAATTGAACGATTCAGAACCAATTCAGACGATGCTTCAATTTGACAATCCGTTACCAAAAGCTGATGCTATTGTGTATTTAAAGGCAAAATATAAATTAGACAAAAAAAATAATTATGTTCCTACCTATTCCAATACCGATGAATCAGGTAGAAAACATGAACATTTTCAACAATTTTACAAAGGTTTAAAAGTTGAATTTGGCGTAATCATTTCACATAGTATTAATAATGAAGTCTATTTTATTAATGGAGAGATTTATAACGCTGAAGTAGTTAATAGTACTCCAACTATTACTCCAATAGTGGCTTTAAACAAAATTATGGACACTAAACCAGGAGCAAAATATTTATGGGATTCACCAGAAGATGCTATTGCTATGAACTACTCTAAACCAAGCGGTGAGTTATTGTTTTTACCAAATGTAAAATCTGGAAATGTAAATCTAGCCTATAAATTTGATATTTATACTACTGAGCCACTTGCTAGAGATGAAGTTTATGTTGATGCACATACCGGAGTAATTTTATATAGTAATCCTATAATTAAGCATGCAAATTCATTTATTGAATCGAATGAAAATCAAGTTTCATCCTCGGTAGATGCTACCGCTAATACTAAATATAGTGGGACTAGAACAATAAAAACCACTTATGATTCTTCATTAAGTAAATACATTTTGAAAGATGATACGAGAGGCGGAGGAATTCAAACGTTTAATAGTGCAAGAACTCCAACTTATCCAACTACAAATTTTACAGATATTGACAACAACTGGACTACTGCTGAATTCAATAATGCAAATAAAGACATTGGAGCTTTAGATGCACATTGGGGTGCAGAAATGACCTATGATTTTTGGAAAAATATTTACAATCGAAATAGTTATGATGATAAAGGAACAATGCTAAAAAGTTATGTTCATTATAGATCTGTAGCAAATGCAAGCTTAGTCAATGCATTTTGGAATGGTTCTGTAATGTCTTATGGAGATGGAAATGCAACCACATCGATCCTAACTTCTTTAGATGTTTGTGCGCATGAAATAGGCCACGGAGTATGTTCAACTACGGCTAATTTAGCCTATCAGAATCAATCGGGAGCTATAAATGAAGGTCTGTCAGATATTTGGGCAGCTTGCATCGAACACTATGGAAGAACAGGAACATTAGCCGCACCTTTTGCAACGGGAGTATGGAAAATTGCTGAAGATTTAGGAACTAATCCGTTTAGAGTAATGAGTGCACCATTAACAAGAGGAAACCCAGATACATATATGGGTACAAATTGGACTACAACCGGTGATGAAGGTAATTGTAATCCAACATCTAATAATGATCAATGTGGAGTTCATAATAATAGTGGGGTATTAAATCATTGGTTTTATATTCTAACAGTTGGAAAATCTGGCACAAATAACGCTCCTACCCCAGACACTTATTCGGTAAATGGAATTGGAATGGAAAAATCTTCACAAATAACTTATTATGCTGAAAGAGATTATTTAACACCAAATGCCACTTATATGGATATGAGAAATGCTACACTTCAGGTGGCAAATAACTTATATTGTGGATCAAGTCCTGAGGTAATAGCAGTAACCAATGCATGGTATGCAGTGAATGTAGGAAACCAATATGTAAATTATCCTACAGACATCTCATTGAAAAAAATTATTCAACCTCTAACTGTTGCTTGTGGAGCTTCAAATAATTCTACAATAACATTTGAAAACTCGGGAACAAACACAATTACTTCGGTAGAAATTTCATATAGTATTGATGGAGGAACTCCTTCAAACTTGAATTGGAATGGTACAATTACTTCTTGTCAAACTATAGATTTCCCTATATCAATTGGAAGTTTATCAAGAGGAACTCATACCATTTCGTACACTACAACTACTAATAGCGATGGAAATACAGGGAATAACACTAAGACTACATTAGTTTTAGTTAATGATTCCGGTTTAGTAAATAGTGTAAATACATTTGAGACCGCTTCAGACAATTTAATATCATATGATAAAGGTAACACCAATATCCTTTGGCAAAGAGGTGAAGCTGCAGGAACAATATTAAACAGTACGATTTCTGGGGGTTCGAATGTATATGGAACCAATTTAACTGGTTTATATCCAAATAGCACTACTTCTTATTTAGTTTCACAATGCTATGATTTAACACAATATCAAAATCCAAAAATAAAATTTGATATGGCTTTTGATTTTGAACCAGACTACGACTATATAAATGTAGAGTACTCAATAAACGGAGGATTGAACTGGTCTATTTTAGGAGATGCTACTAGTGGAACAAATTGGTATAATAGCTTTAATGTTCCTAATGCAAATAACTGCGAAAATTGTGTGGGTGCTCAATGGACAGGTGCAGGTGGCGATGCTAATTTGGTTGGCGGTGTTAATTCGGATAAAGTTAATTATAGCTGGAATATGCCCGATTTTGGTTACGGAGGTGCCAATCCTCAATCTAACATTATTTTTAGATTTAATTTTGTTACAGATCCTGCAGTTGTTAATGAAGGGGTAATAATTGACAACTTTGAAATTACAGGAACTTATGTATTGGCAAATACTGAAAATGATTTAGAGAGTTTTTCTGTAACCCCAAACCCAACAAATGGAAACATATTGCTAAGATTAGCTTCAACAGATGATGTTAGGGTTGAGCTTTTTGATATTCAAGGCAGAAAATGTTTCTCAAAAAATTACCTTAACTCAAATACAATTTTTAGTCAGGAAATTAATTTTGATCAATTGGAAAATGGAATGTATCTAATAAATGTTACATCCAATGGAAAAACCGCCACAAAGAAATTAATAGTGAATTAATAAAATCTATTTAAGGCACGAACATAGTTCGTGCTTTTTTTTGCTTATTCGAAAAATTATATTGATTCATGAAAAGCTTTTTTAAAATATTTAATTGTTTATCTTATAATTACGCTGATGATTTTTTATTTAGCCACTATAAATGAAGGTAAGAACAATTTAAGTAGAAGGAATTTTAACTTTTTTGAATCCTTATATTATTTTATTCAGTGGGTAATTCCTTTATGGTGGTTAGCTATTATTGTAATTTCAATAATTGCAACTATAAAATCAAGAGTAACTGTTCATTTTCGCAAATAACTCTATTTATAGCTGTTTTTTTTACCAACTATTTCATTACACAATCATTTCAAAAAGTATCTTATTAATTATTATTAAAATAAATTAATAGTCTTTCTAAATAAAAGTATATATACCACCATAAAAAAAGTGCTAGAATTCTCTAGCACTTTTTTTAATTATTTAAAGATAATTATCTTTTTAATGTAAAATGCGCTTTAAATTGTTTGTAAGCTGCTGCTTCGGTATAATCTACAGTGAACCAATAATCGGTTGATGGCATTAATGTTCCGTTGTAGGTTCCATCCCAT
>JBILNU010000002.1:0-51358 GCA_044374815.1 Flavobacterium sp. | reverse complement strand
GCTGTTCGCCCATTAAAGTGGCACGCGAGCTGGGTTCAGAACGTCGTGAGACAGTTCGGTCTCTATCTACTGTGGGCGTTAGAAATTTGAGTGGATCTGATTCTAGTACGAGAGGACCGAATTGGACAAACCTCTGGTGTATCTGTTGTTCCGCCAGGAGCACTGCAGAGTAGCTACGTTTGGAAGGGATAAGCGCTGAAAGCATATAAGCGCGAAACCCACCACAAGATGAGATTTCTTTTAAGGGTCGTTGGAGATGACAACGTTGATAGGCTATAGATGTAAAGGCAGTAATGTCATAGTCGAGTAGTACTAATAACCCGTAAGTTTATGTGCACCCCATCCCGAGCCGCAAGGCTCGGGAGGCAACTTTCTTAATTTTTTTCTTTATCTCAGTATGTTAAGATATTAGCGCTTGCTAGCGCGGTGAAAGGTCTTAGGTATAAGGTGTAGGGTAATATCCCAAAATCTAAAACCCAAAACCCTGAACCAAAAGTTTAAGGTGGTTATTGCGTCGGGGCTCACCTCTTCCCATTCCGAACAGAGAAGTTAAGCCCGATTGCGCAGATGGTACTGCAGTTATGTGGGAGAGTATGTCGCCGCCTTTTTTTGGAAAGCCTGTTCAATCGAACAGGCTTTCTTGTTTTTAAGGGTGAGGGTTGGCAGCGAAAATCCTATGCGAAGCAAAGAGTGTAGCGTACAGCCCGACCCGAAGGGGCACGCACAAAAGGATATAAAAAAAACAGCAACCCTTGTGAGGCTGCTGCTTTGAAATAATAATTGGTTACTTTTATAAATTAAATGCTTCTTTTACAGCATCTACATAATCAAGCTTTTCCCAAGTGAATAGTTCTACTTCAACAGTTTTACTTATTCCGCCTGGTGCAGCAAATGTTTTTGTGATGGTTTCTGGCGTTCTTCCCATGTGACCATAAGCAGCAGTTTCGCTATAAATAGGGTTTCTTAATTTTAAACGTTGCTCAATAAAGTACGGACGCATATCAAAAATCTTCTCTACAATTGAGCTAATTTCACCGTCTTTTAGGCCCACTTTAGCTGTTCCGTATGTATTCACATTAATCGAAGTTGGTTTTGCAACTCCAATTGCATAGGATACTTGTACTAATACTTCATCGCATAATCCAGCTGCAACTAAGTTTTTAGCGATGTGACGGGTTGCATAAGCAGCACTTCGGTCTACCTTACTTGGATCTTTTCCTGAGAAGGCTCCACCACCGTGAGCTCCTTTACCTCCGTAAGTGTCTACAATGATTTTTCTTCCTGTTAATCCAGTATCTCCGTGAGGACCACCAATTACAAATTTCCCTGTAGGATTAATGTGATAAGTAATGTCGTCATTAAAGAAATGGGCATATTGAGGATATTTAGCTTTAATTCTTGGAATTAAAATTGAAACTAAATCGCTTTTAATTTTCGCCAACATTTTTGACTCTTCATCAAAATCATCGTGCTGTGTAGAAATTACAATTGCATCAATTCGTTGTGGTTTGTTATCGTCAGAATATTCTAATGTTACTTGTGACTTCGCATCTGGGCGTAAGTAAGTAATTTCTGAATTTTCTCTTCTCAAGTTAGCTAATTCAATTAATAAAGCATGCGATAAATCTAAAGCCAAAGGCATGTAGTTTTCTGTTTCATTGGTTGCATAACCAAACATCATTCCTTGGTCTCCCGCACCTTGATCTTCTTTCTTTGCTCTATCTACTCCTTGATTAATGTCTGCAGATTGCTCGTGAATTGCTGATAAAACCCCACAAGAATTGGCTTCAAACATATAATCACTTTTAGTGTAACCAATTTTTTTGATTACTTCTCTTGCAATACTTTGTACATCAAGATAAGTACTTGATTTTACCTCACCAGCAAGAATAACCTGCCCTGTTGTAACTAAGGTTTCGCAAGCCACTTTTGATTCGGGATCAAAGGCTAAAAAGTTGTCGATTAATGCATCACTAATTTGATCTGCTACTTTGTCTGGATGTCCTTCACTTACAGACTCTGACGTAAATAAATATGCCATATTGTATTTGTTTTTTTACTGAAATTCAGTATGAATTAATTAAATTTTGTAAGAAAAAAGAGAATTACAACAAATACTAAAGAAGAGATTCTGCTTTAGCATTTTTTAATGAGGTTGCAATCAGTTCAAATTTTTCCTCTTATTCTGACTGCAAATTTAGAAAAGTTTTTAGGTAAATGCTATTTTGTTCATTATTTTTTTTAAATTTGTTTATTATTAATCAATTTAAATAGAAATTATGATGAAAAAATTACTTTATTTTCTTTTGTTAATACCAATATTTGGTATATCTCAAACAAATGTGTACAGCTATGGTTTTGGTTCTCCAACTGCAACAATGACCGGAGCAGATGGATGGACTAGACTTAACAGAAGTACTTCGGCTTCTACTACTTCTCTTTGGACAGTACCAACCTACACATCGTTTACAGTAACTGCTGCTTCTGGAACTGGATCTCCAACTCCATTTCAAGATCAAGCATATGGAATTGGTTCAACATGTCCAATTCCAAATGGACAAGCTGGCGGGCCTAATTCTTTTGCTTTAGTAAATTTCGCTAGTACAACCAGTCAAGCTGCTACTGGAGCAACTATAAGTAATTGGTTGTTTTCTCCAATTGTTAACGTTCAAAATGGGGATGTTGTAACATTTTATACAAGAATTGGAAAATTTGATCAAGCTTCGTATGCAGATAATCTTCAATTAAGAATGAGTACAAATGGTGCTTTTACAACTGATCCAGCTGCTGATCCTTTTGCTGTAGGAGATTACACAAACTTATTAGTAGAAGTTAATGCTAATTTTGATTTGACTTCATATCCAACAACTTGGACACAATATTCTTATACTGTGGCTGGTTTATCTGGACCTTCTGATGTAAAATTTGCCTTCAGATATTTTGTAACTGACGGAGGACCAATGGGAAACAATTCTGATATTATTGGTATTGATTCATTTTCAGTAGCTAGACCATCAGCAGCTAATCAAGATTTCTTTTCTAATAACTTCACACTATCACCAAACCCAGTTAATGATGTTTTCACTGTAAATGCTAAAAACAATGTAGCTATACAGAATATTTCAGTAACCGATTTAAATGGTAGAGTTGTAAATGAAGTTAATAATTCAAATTCTACAGATGCAATGCAAGTAAACATAGCTAATTTAAATGCTGGAGTTTACTTTGTAAAAGTACAAACAGAATCGGGAGTAGGAACTTCCAAAATCATAAAAAAATAATTAGATATAATTCTAAATTTTTGAGGAGCCTATTTATAGGCTCCTTTTTTTTATACAAATATGTAGTTATTATTTAAAATAATTCTTGCAAAAACCATTTTTATGTCCGTACTTTGCAGTGTTCATAAACATATTGCTTGTTATCACGAAAGCCTGAGGGAATAGACCCTATGAAAGCTTAGCAACCCTACCTTGTAGAAGGTGCTACATTCTAGTTTGAATTTCAAACAAAGATAACCACGAGAAAATCTCCTCTCCTTTCCTGATAACTTAACTAATTTTCAGAATTCCAATTTCGGAATTTTCTGAAGCGAATGGCTTGCGCATTTTTAGCAATCCATTTTCCCGCTTTTCGTTGCAATCTGTCCAAGACAGGATTTCCACTACAATCGGGGCTAAAGAGCAAGCTGTGTTTTGTGAATTTAATTATAAATTTTAGTGTCAATACTATAATATATGACTTTAATTGAAAAAGCAATACAAGAAAGAATTCTCGTTTTAGACGGAGCAATGGGAACCATGTTACAACGCAATAACTTCTCTGAAGAGGATTTTCGTGGTGAACGTTTTAAAGATTTTCCACATCCTTTAAAAGGGAATAACGATTTACTTTCTATCACCCAACCCGAGGCCGTAAAACAAGTCCACCGATTGTATTTTCACGCAGGTGCCGATATTGTAGAAACCAATACCTTTTCGGGGACCACAATAGGAATGGCCGATTACCACCTTGAAGATATTGTATATGAACTCAACTACCAATCGGCAAAAATTGCCCGCGAAGTAGCCAATGAATTTACCGACCGACCTCGATTTGTAGCCGGTTCTATAGGGCCAACTAATAGAACGGCATCCATGTCGCCTGATGTTAACGATCCGGGTTATCGCGCTGTAACTTTTGATGATTTACGAATTGCCTACAAGCAACAAGTTGAAGCCCTAATTGACGGAGGTTGTGATGTGCTTTTGGTAGAAACCATATTTGATACTTTGAATGCAAAAGCCGCACTTTTTGCCATAGAAGAAGTGAAAGAAGAGCGCAATATTGCAATTCCGGTAATGGTTTCAGGTACGATTACCGATGCCTCTGGAAGAACGCTTTCTGGACAAACAGTAGAAGCTTTCTTAATTTCTATTTCACATATTCCGTTATTAAGTATTGGATTTAATTGTGCCTTAGGTGCCGATCAATTGAAGCCCTATTTGAAACGATTGGCAATGAATACCCAATTGAATATTTCGGCACACCCCAATGCGGGATTGCCCAATGCTTTTGGGCAATACGATCAATCGCCATTAGAAATGCAAGCCCTAATTAGAGAATATCTAAAAGATAATTTAGTAAACATAATAGGAGGTTGTTGTGGTACAACTCCTGAGCATATAAAAGCAATTGCAGAGGTTGCAGGTGAATTTAAACCAAGAAGAGTTGAAAATTAATTTAAAAAAAAGTAAATGAATAACATTATTAAAATCGTATATTTTGTTTTTTTCTGCACTCTTTTCAGTTGTTCTTCTGCTGATAATTGTACAAAGACAATTATTATTCCGAGTAGAACAATAATAACACCTACGGGGTCTTCCTATATTCCTGAATCGCAATCTGTAGTTCCATGTGATTATGTTGTAACTCCAGTCCAAGAGCAAGTTCCGTTGCAAAATTTTTCTTATGAGGTGTTAAATTTCACTTTCACCCCCGATACAGGAAATAATACCAACCGATTAAAATTTGATATAAAATTAAATAATCCAAATAATTTTGTGATTAAAGGATTTCCCTATTTTAAAGTCAATGTTGATGGAGTTGAGTCATCGTCAGGTTATACAAATGGAGCTACTTCTACTTGCACTGAAATAAATCCAAACTCAAGTTGTATTTTTTCTTTTGACAAACAGCAATCACTTAATCTAGGTTTAATACAATCAATTCAGTTAGTTAATGTTAAATATTATTTGACAGAGTAGACTAAAAAAAATACTATGAATAGATCAAACAAAATAAACTTACAACTCTCTGGTTTAGAACCTCTTTTCGTTGATGAAAATTCCATTTTTGTGAATGTGGGTGAGCGAACCAATGTTACCGGTTCGCGTAAATTTCTTCGATTAATAAAAGAAGAAAATTATGAAGAGGCACTTTCTATTGCTAGAGATCAAGTGGAAGGTGGCGCCCAAATTATAGATGTCAATATGGATGAAGGAATGTTGGATGGGGTGTATGCCCTGACCAAATTCTTGAATCTAATTGCCGCCGAACCCGATATTGCTCGTGTTCCAATTATGATTGATAGCTCCAAGTGGGAAATTATTGAAGCCGGACTAAAAGTGATTCAAGGAAAAGGGGTGGTGAATTCTATTTCATTAAAAGAAGGAGAAGCACAGTTTATTCACCATGCCAAACTAATTAAACGTTATGGAGCTGCTGTAATTGTAATGGCATTTGACGAACAAGGTCAAGCTGACACCTATGAAAGACGTATTGAAATTTGCAAAAGAAGCTATGATATTCTTGTAAATCAAGTGCATTTTCCTGCGCAAGACATCATTTTTGATCCAAATATTTTTCCGGTTGCCACCGGAATGGACGAACATAAACTAAATGCTTTAGATTTTTTCAAAGCAACAAAATGGATTCGTGAAAACTTGCCATACGCCGGAGTTTCAGGAGGGGTGAGTAACGTTTCGTTTTCATTTCGAGGGAATGATAAAGTGCGTGAAGCGATGCATTCGTCCTTTTTATACCATGCCATCCAAAATGGAATGACCATGGGAATTGTAAATCCAGAAATGCTTGAAATTTATGACGAAATAGATAAAACGCTTTTAGAACATGTTGAAGATGTATTACTCAATAGAAGAGAGGATGCAACCGAAAGACTATTGGATTTTGCCGAAAGTTTTAAAGGAGTAAGTTCTCAAAATTCAGATGGCAACAAACAAGGTTTGGAATGGAGAGAAGGCGCATTTCAAGAGCGTTTAACTCATGCTTTAGTAAAAGGTATCGATGAGTTTATTGAAGTTGATGTTGAAGAAGCTCGAATCAATTCAGACAAGGCAATTGAAGTGATCGAGGTGCATCTTATGGCAGGAATGAATGTGGTGGGTGATTTATTTGGAAGCGGTAAAATGTTTTTACCTCAAGTAGTAAAATCAGCGCGTGTAATGAAAAAAGCAGTGGCTTATTTACTTCCGTTTATTGAACTTGAAAAAGACAGTTCTTCTTCATCAAGTAATGGTAAAATAGTTTTAGCCACTGTTAAAGGAGATGTTCATGATATTGGAAAAAATATTGTAGCGGTGGTATTAGGGTGCAACAATTTTGAAATTGTAGATCTCGGAGTTATGGTTCCACCAGAGAAAATTATTCAGGCAGCAATAGAACACAAGGCCGATATTATAGGGCTTAGCGGGTTAATTACGCCTTCGCTAGACGAGATGGTATATTTGGCTAAGGAATTAGATAAATTGAATATTAAAATTCCGGTAATGATAGGAGGTGCTACTACTTCTCGTGCACATACTGCTGTGAAAATTGCCCCCGAATATAAATCAACCGTGGTCCATGTAAATGATGCTTCTAGAGCAGTAACTGTTGCAAGTAATTTGCTTCAAGCAGAAACTAAAGAAACCTATACCAAAGCCATTCGTGAAGAATACGATGCTTTACGCGAAGGGTATTTAAGTAGAAGTCGTGATAAAAATTTCTTATCTATTGAAGAGGCTCGAAAAAATAAATTACAATTGGATTGGGATAATTTTACACCGGTTAAACCAAATTTTATTGGCACTAAAACCGTAGAAGTAGATTTATCTGAATTGGTTGATTATATCGATTGGACTCCGTTTTTTAGTTCTTGGGAATTGTATGGAAAGTATCCAGCAATATTAACCGATGAAGTAGTTGGCGAACAAGCAACGAGTTTATTTGCAGATGCACAAATGATGTTGCACAAAATTGTTTCAGAGAAATGGCTAACCGCTAAAGGAATTTTGGGCATTTTCCCTGCCAATACAATAAATGATGATGATATAGAAGTAACAAATGCATCATCTAGCCTCCAACTTCTGACTCTAAGACAGCAATCGCAAAAAACTGCTGGTGCACCGAATATTGCTTTAGCCGATTTTATTGCACCTAAAGAAACTTCAAAGCAAGATTATATTGGTTGTTTTTGTGTAACAACCGGATTTGGGGTTGATGAAAAAGCAGCCGAATTTGAAAAACAATTGGACGATTACAATGCGATTTTAGTAAAAGCATTAGGGGATCGTTTGGCGGAAGCATTTGCAGAATATTTACATCTAAAAGTTCGTAAAGAAATTTGGGGATATGCCTCCGATGAAAACTTATCTAATTTGGAATTAATTGCTGAAGAATATAAAGGTATCCGTCCGGCGCCAGGTTATCCAGCATGTCCTGACCATTTAGAGAAACCAACCATTTGGAAATTACTAAATGTGGAACAAGAAATAGGCGTAAAACTTACCGAAAGCATGGCCATGTGGCCTGCAGCATCAGTTTCAGGATATTATTTTGCAAACCCTGAAAGTAAGTATTTCGGTCTCGGAAAAATAAAAGAAGATCAAGTAATTAATTATGCCAAAAGAAGAGGAATATCTACTGAAATGGCACACAAATGGCTAAGTCCAAATATAGCAGATTAATAAAAGGTATAAGGTTTAGGGTGTTAGGTTTTAGTCCAACTACCCTTGACCTAAGACCCAAAACCCAGTAAAATGAAAGTAATACAACACATCGAAAACGCCAAAGGAAAACCCTTGTTTTCATTTGAAATTTTACCGCCTTTAAAAGGACAAAATATTCAATCAATTTTTGATAGTATTGATCCGTTAATGGACTTCAATCCTCCGTTTATTGATGTTACCTACCATCGAGAGGAGTATGAGTTTAAGGAGTTACCCAACGGTTTATTGCAAAAGAAAATTGTAAAAAAACGTCCGGGAACGGTAGGTATTTGTGCGGCAATTCAAAATAAATACAATGTAGATGCCATTCCGCATATTTTATGTGGAGGTTTTACAAAAGAAGACACCGAAAACCTTTTGATCGATTTGGATTTTCTTGGAATTGATAATGTGGTTGCACTTCGTGGTGATGCTTTAAAAAACGAAATTTATTTCAAACCCGAAAAAGAAGGAAATGAATTTGCTTCCGATTTGGTTTTGCAAATCAATAATTTAAATAAAGGAATTTATCTTGACGAAGATTTAAAAAATTCGGCCAAAACTAATTTTTGCATCGGAGTTGCTGGTTATCCAGAGAAACATATGGAAGCGCCTAGCTTGGATAGTGACATTCATTTTTTGAAAGAGAAAATAAAAAATGGCGCTGATTATATTATCACTCAAATGTTTTTTGATAATAAAAAATTCTTTGATTTTGTAGAAAAATGTAGAACGGCAGGTATTACAATTCCAATCATTCCGGGGTTAAAACCAATTTCTACAAAGAAGCAGCTCAATTTGATTCCGCATCGATTTAGTATTGAATTACCTGATGATTTAATTATGGAAGTGGTTAAAGCCAAAGACAATGATGTAGTGAAACAAATTGGAATTGATTGGTGTATTCAACAAAGTAAGGAGCTAGTTGCTGCCGGAATTCCGGTATTGCATTATTATTCTATGGGCAAAGCAGAAAATATTAAAGCCATTGCAACAAAGGTATTCTAAGGACTAATTGTAAATTAAATGTCCTTGGTACAATTGCAGTACATCTACAATGGGAGGGTTGTTTTTTAGAATGACATTTCCGGTGCTAACCATTTTTCCGGTAATACTTTGAATTGGGTGCACAACCATATCATTAGAAGATCGGTGAAAAACACTAACATTTTGTGCAATTAAATTTGAAGCTTCTATTCTACTATCGCCAGACCAAAAATTAATTATTTCAGTATTGGTAGTCCCAGAAATGTAAAATCGGGACACATTATTACTTTCAATTTGAATTAAATTGTTGTTTATGTTTAAATGGAAATCTCCTGTTCCAGCGCTATTTTCTCCATCTCCAGTTTTATCAATTGAAAATAGTTTTAAAACAGGATATGTAAGCACGCCACTTGAATTAATATCTTGTTCTGTTTTTGAATAAATTTCTTCCAAGGTAGGAGTAGTTATATAAACAGTGGTTTGTCCGTATTCTCTAAACCAATTGCAACTTGAATTATCTGCTAGAATTAATTGATTGCCAATTTGGTTTACCGAAATGCCATCAATAATGTTACTATCCGATCTTATTTCAACTTTATATTCATTCCCCTGTATAATAGTTACAGCAACTCCACGATATACTTTTATTCGTGAAAATGGATTTACCTGGATGATTTTTGAAACCAAATCACCGCTGCCCTCAATGCAATCACTAGGCTTTTCACAAGAAATGAAAACCAAAAGAAAACTTATAAATACTACTATTTTTTTCATTTTTATAATCGTACACCAACAGCAAATTCTAAAGCTTCTGCATAAAACAAGTGTGTTTTTACCGAAAAACCAGTATAAACTTTTGAATTAAAATGGTATTTAAATCCAATTCTATCATAAACTGCAATATCATCTTTAAAGGGACGATAAACATAATAACCAACTTGACCTTCTAAAGAAATTTTATTAATAAACAATTCATATCCCGCAAATAAACCTACTCTTTTGTAATCGGTGTTGGCATCTAAATTCATTTCTGGATAGGCAATCGACATGTATTTTATATAATCTTTAATTGAATTTGTTAAGAATAATTCGGTTCCAAATTGTAAAGCACTTTTTCTATTAAATCGTTTATCAATAAAAAATGAGGCATGATAAAACGGATATTGACCGCTACCAATAATCGCACTTTCATTGAATCCGGTTCGCAAAACAAAATTGTATTTAATAGGCTCGCTGTAGTTTTTCTTAACTAATGTTGTATCTATATCTCTTTTATTATTGTTTGAAAAATCATAATTCAATCCAACATTTATTAAAAAAGTATTGATGCCACTATTTGGAGTTTTGGTTCTTCCATTAGAAAAATGAGTAAATAAAAGCCCGGCGTGAATTCCTAAATTATCTAATAAATGTTCTTTTTTATAGGTTAATCCAATGTTGGTATTGGCCATAAATTCTGAGCCAAAAGACCTATTTTTGCTATTTGATACTTTATCATAAGGGTTCGTTGCATAACCAATACCCTGAGAAACTTTCAATTCTAGGTGTCTATTTAAAAAATAAAAATTATACAAAGCACCAACACCATAGCACTTTCCAAGAAAATTATTATTGTAGTTTTGGTATTGAAAATACACTCCATAATCTGGAAAATTAAAGGCAGAATGCCATTCTTCTTTACCATGAGTTTGTTTTAAAAAACTAACCATCATTCCGTCGGGATGCCCTTGTAAATGATACAAATCATTAGTATGCGGAATTACATTTCCATAAAATAAAGAAACATCAATGGCGTTGGTATCCTTGTTGTCTTGACCAAAAACAGTTAACGTCAATAAAAGAAACACCAAATAAAAGTTCCTCATCCTATAAAAGTAGTTTTATTTTTTTGATGTTTTTTCTCTAAAAATGGTTTCTAGATTTTTGCTTTTTAGGTTCAGCTGTAAAGTTTTCAATCCGTTCTCTTGAGCAAAATCAAATACCGAAGAACGGCAATCTTTTTCTGTTTCAAAAGTCAGTTCCCACACTTTGTCATGTGTGTTTTTATAGGACTTTATTTGAGGTAATTTAGAAAGTAAACTATCATCAATTTCTTTGTCAAATTCAACCTCAATTACATGCTCTTGGATTTCAGAAACTAGTTTATCAAGTTTTTTATCGGTTACAATTTTCCCTTTATTGATAATGATTACACGGTCGCAAATGGCTTCCACTTCTTGCATGATGTGTGTAGAAAGAAAAACGGTTTTGTTTTTTCCTACATTTTTTATCACATTTCGTATTTCTACCAATTGGTTTGGATCCAATCCTGTAGTAGGTTCGTCTAATATTAATACATCGGGATTGTGTAAAAGCGCAGTTGCTAAACCTACTCTTTGACGGTATCCTTTAGACAATTCACCTATTTTTTTGTGGCATTCAGTAGCTAATCCCGTTAATTGAATTACCTCCTCAATTCTTGATTTGGAAACTTTATAGACATCGGCATTAAATGCCAAATATTCTCTAACATACAAATCTAGGTACAACGGATTGTGTTCTGCTAAATACCCAACAGAAAGTTGTACCGCTTTTTGGTTTAGGTTCACATCGTTTCCGTTTACCGATGCTGTTCCTTCATCTGCAGTAATATAAGTCGTTAGTATTTTCATTAAAGTCGATTTTCCAGCGCCATTCGGACCAAGAAAACCAACTATTTCTCCTTTTTTTACTGAAAAAGTAACACCGTCTAGCGCTTTTTGAGTGCCATAACTTTTAGAGATATTTTGAACTTCTATTGACATAGATTTGATATTTGAAGCAAATGTAATAATTAATAAAGGAATACTAAAGCCATAAAATAGATAACGGCTAAATTGACAAATTATGATAATTTTTAAATATTAATTCAGTTTTGGCAATTGTTTCTGTGTTAGTTGCTATTGGTTTAGTAATTTTGCTGCAAATCATCCATAATATAATTTGGAAATTGCAAAAGCAAAAATGAAAGATAAAAAAGCAATGAAAAGCTGGATCAGTGAGCTTAATTTTTCTCATCCATTAGTAATAGCCGGACCTTGTAGCGCAGAAACGGAAGAGCAAGTTTTAAAAACTGCTTTGGAGTTGAAAGGGTCTAATGTGTCTATTTTTCGTGCTGGTATTTGGAAACCAAGAACACGCCCTGGAGGATTTGAAGGAGTAGGTGAAATTGGATTGAAGTGGTTGCAAAAAGCTAAAGCAGAAACCGGTTTGCTCATGGCAATAGAAGTGGCCAATGCGCACCATGTTCAGTTGGCTTTAGAGCATGATATTGATGTGCTTTGGATTGGCGCACGAACTACAGTAAACCCTTTTGCAGTTCAGGAAATTGCCGATGCGTTGCAAAATACAGATAAAATAGTTTTGGTGAAGAATCCAGTTAATCCCGATTTGTCACTTTGGATTGGAGCATTAGAGCGTTTGCATAATGCCGGAATTAAGAAACTCGGAATTATTCACAGGGGTTTTTCTACTTATGAAAAAACCAAATACAGAAACAATCCCGAATGGCAAATTGCAATCGATATGCAACATAAATATGCTAATTTACCTTTCATAATTGATCCTTCCCATATTACTGGAAAAAGAGATATGATTTTTCAGGTTACCCAAGAAGCACTTGATCTTAATTATGATGGGATGATAATTGAAACCCATATTGACCCAGAGAATGCATGGAGCGATGCCGCTCAGCAAGTGACTCCAACGCAACTAAAAGATATTGTTTCCAATTTAATTATCCGAAAGGAAACCGATGAAACCGATGATTACCAACAAAATTTATTAAAATTGCGTCTGCAAATTGATGAATTTGATTCTAAATTATTGGAAGTAATTGGAAAAAGAATGAAAGTGGCCGAAAGCATTGGCGCACTTAAAAAAGAGAAAAATGTGGCCGTTTTGCAAAACAAAAGATGGAATGAGGTCTTAGAAAAAATGATTTTAGACGGAAGCCAGAAAGGATTAAGTGAAGAATTTATCATCCAATTTTTTAAAGCCATTCACCAAGAGAGCATTGCACATCAAGAAAAGGTATTTAATTCATAATGAGGTCAAAGGTTATAGGTGTTGGGTACAAGTACAAAAACTAAAATTTGTTTTATCTATATTTGCAAAACACTATAAATTGAACCTAGTGCCTAGAACCTAGAACCTAAAATATGACCGGACTCGTTTATAAATCTACTGGAAGTTGGTATACCGTAAAATCGGAAGACGGCACCTTTGTAGAATGTCGAATTAAAGGGAAGTTTCGGGTGAAAGGCATTAAAAGTACCAACCCAATTGCGGTTGGTGATATTGTAGATTTTGAATTGGATGAAACTTCAGATGTAACTACAGGGACGATTCATAATATACACGAGAGAAAAAATTACATTGTTCGGAAATCGGTAAATTTGTCGCATCAAATGCACATTATTGCCTCCAATTTGGATTATGTTTTTCTCTTAATCACCATCGATAATCCACCAACCACCTTTAGTTTTATTGACCGATTTTTAGTCACTGCGGAAGCATATGGAATAGCCACTATTTTGGTTTTCAATAAGATTGACACCTTAACCGATGAGACTTTAGAGGAGCAGCTTTACATGCAACATGTGTACGAGCAAATTGGTTACCAATGCCTTAGAGTTTCTTCTACTCAAAATAAAGGAGTTGATCAACTAAAAAAACTTATGGTGGGTAAAATCACCATGTTTTCTGGACATTCAGGTGTGGGAAAATCGACTTTAGTAAATGCATTAGAACCAAGTTTGTTATTGAAAACTAAAACCATTTCAGAACAAAGTAAGCAAGGACAACATACCACTACTTTTGCTGAAATGTATGATTTGTCATTTGATGCAAAAATTATTGATACTCCAGGAATCAAGGGATTTGGAATTGTAGACATGGAAAAAGAGGAAATAAGCGGTTATTTTCCTGAGTTTTTCAAATTAAAAGACCAATGTAAGTTTAATAATTGCCTACATAAAGAAGAACCTCATTGCGCCATAAAAAAAGCATTAGAAGAAGATGAAATTTCTTGGACACGTTACAATAGTTATTTGAAAATTCTTGAAGGTGATGACGAACATTACCGTACCGATATTTATAAAGACGATCGAATTGCTAGTGATAAAACAAGAGAATAATTGTAAATTATGAAGGCTGTAATTCAAAGAGTAACTCAAGCATCGGTAACCATTGAAAGTAATATTGTAGCTGAAATTCAAAAAGGATTACTGATATTAATTGGAATTGAAGAAGCCGACAACCAAGAAGATATTCAATGGTTGGTTTCAAAAATTGCGAATCTTCGCATCTTTGGTGATGAAAATGAGGTCATGAATCTTTCGGTGAAGGATGTGGCTGGCGATGTGATAATTGTGAGTCAGTTTACGCTTCATGCTTCCACCAAAAAAGGAAATCGACCTTCCTATATAAAAGCAGCAAGGCCCGAAACTGCTATTCCTATTTATGAAAAATTCATTGCTCAAATGGAAGTCGAAATTGGAAAAAAAGTGCAAACCGGACAGTTTGGAGTCGATATGAAAGTAGCTTTGCTTAATGACGGACCTGTGACAATAATAATTGATACAAAAAATAAAGAATAATTATGGATCTTAAAAATTCCCAACTCGAAGTAGACAATTGGATTAAAAACCACGGTGTTCGTTATTTTAATGAATTAACCAATATGGCTCAACTTACCGAAGAAGTAGGTGAAGTGGCTCGTATTATTGCAAGACGCTACGGCGAACAATCCGAAAAAGAATCTGATAAAAATAAAGATTTGGGCGAAGAATTGGCCGATGTAGTTTTTGTAGTGTTTTGTTTAGCCAATCAAACCGGCATTGATTTACAAGCTGCTTTTGATAAAAAGTTAGATTTAAAAACCAATCGCGATCACGACCGCCATCAAAATAATTCCAAGCTGAAATAATTGTGAATCTGAAAATTCAAAATTCAAAATTCAAAATTCAAAATGCTACAATAGCAATCACGGGATCCAAATCGGAAACCAACCGATTGTTGTTGTTGCAAGCACTTTATCCAAATATTTCTATTGAAAATGCCTCAAATTCCGATGATTCGGAAGTTATGGTTGACGCACTTCAAAAATTAAAAATTATAAATCAAAAATCGTTGATTATTGACGTGCATCATGCCGGTACAGCAATGCGTTTTCTAACTGCTTTTTTTGCTATTCAAGAGGGTGCCGAAGTTATTTTAACAGGCTCATCAAGAATGCAAGAAAGACCCATACAAATTTTGGTAGATGCATTAAATCAACTTGGTGCTGAAATCACTTATATTGAAAAAGAGGGCTTTTCTCCTATTAAAATTGTCGGAAAAAAACTAATTCAAAGTAAGGTTTCGCTTCCAGCAAATGTGAGCAGTCAGTTTGTTTCTGCCTTGTTGTTAATAGCACCCAAGCTTGAAAATGGATTAGAGTTAACCCTTGAGGGAGCAATCACCTCAAGACCATATATTCAGATGACTTTGGATTTGTTAGGTGAAATTGGAGTCGAGACTTCCTTTGTAAATAATAGCATAAAAATAAATCCAAAACCATTTATTGAAAGTTCAAAATCAATACATGTTGAAAGTGATTGGTCTTCGGCCTCTTATATTTATTCAATAGTCGCTTTATCAGAAATTGGTACCGAAATCACCTTGTCTAATTTCAAGAAAAATAGTTTGCAAGGGGATTCTGTTTTAGTAGAAATCTATAAAAATTTTGGTGTAGAAACGGTTTTCAATTCTGATAACTCCATAAAAATCAGTAAAAGTTCGAACTTTAAACCGGATACTATCAACTTCAATCTTATCAGCTCTCCCGATATTGCTCAAACTATTGCTGTGACTTGCTTTGGCTTAGGAATAGAATGTAAATTAACGGGTTTGCATACCTTAAAAATTAAGGAAACCGATCGTTTGGAGGCCTTAAAAAACGAATTAACACTGCTTGGCGTATCCGTTCAAATTACAGAAGATTCGATATCAATACAAGGGTTTCCAAATATTGAATTAAATAATGCAATTATCAAAACCTATCAAGACCACCGAATGGCCATGGCATTTGCTCCCTTAGCCATAAAAATGCCACTCACGATTGCAAATGCCGATGTGGTTTCTAAATCTTACCCGGCATTTTGGAGTGATTTGAAAATACTTGGATTTCAGGTTACTGAAATTTAAACCAACAAAGAACCTCATAGGCTTAGTGCCTCAGCAATAAATTAAAAAAATAAACGGCAAAACACTTGACAACGCCTATCTCACCATCGTATATTTGCTGCATTGATATAAAAATCAAGGTAAAACAATCATAAACTTAAACTCATTACAAATGAAATTATCTCATTTTCAATTTAATCTACCAACAGAATTACTTGCAGAATTTCCAGCAGAAAACCGTGACGAAGCTCGTTTAATGGTTGTTGATAGAAAAAAAGGAACTATAGAACATAAAATGTTTAAAGATGTTATCGATTATTTTGATGATGGAGATGTAATGATTTTAAACAATACCAAAGTTTTCCCAGCAAGAATGTATGGAAATAAAGAAAAAACAGGTGCTCGTATCGAGGTTTTCTTGTTAAGAGAATTAAATGCAGAGCAACGTCTATGGGATGTTTTGGTTGATCCTGCAAGAAAAATTAGAATTGGAAATAAATTATATTTCGGTGAGGACGATTCATTAGTTGCTGAGGTGATTGATAATACTACTTCTCGTGGAAGAACATTACGTTTTCTTTATGATGGATCTTATGAAGAATTTAGAAATAAATTAACTGAACTTGGAGAAACACCAATTCCTAAATACATCAATCGTGAAGTAACTGAAGAAGATGCAGAGCGTTACCAAACAATTTACGCAAAAGAAGAAGGAGCAGTAGCGGCACCAACTGCTGGTTTGCATTTCTCTAAACATTTATTAAAAAGATTAGAAATTAAAGGGATTAATTTTGCCGAAGTAACGCTGCACGTTGGATTGGGGTCATTTAATCCTGTTGAAGTTGAAGATTTATCAAAACACAAAATGGATTCTGAGGAGTTAAAAATTACTCAAGAAGCGTGTGATATTGTTAATAGTGCGAAAGTTAAGAAAAAGAGAATTTGTGCAGTAGGAACGACTTCAATGCGTGCTATTGAAAGTTCTGTTTCTTCACAAAGAACATTAAATCCATATCAAGGATGGACCAATAAATTTATTTTTCCTCCTTATGATTTTAGTATTGCAGACGCTATGATTACTAATTTTCATACTCCAAAATCAACTTTATTAATGATGATTTCTGCATTTTGCGGTCACGATTTAATGAAAAAAGCCTACGAAGAAGCCGTAAAAGAAGGATATAAATTCTATTCTTACGGAGATGCTATGTTGATATTGTAACTCATTTAAGCGTCAATTTTATATAAAAGTCCCACCTTAGGTGGGTTTTTTTATTAGATTTATATTCAAATTATGATATTTCTATTTATTGATGCAACCATTTTACATTGGCTCTCGTCTATGCTAATAGAACTAGGGTATTTGTTGGCAAACGAAAACAAAAGGTGTGCTGATAAAGAATTATGAAAGTTATTAACTTACATATTGCAGAAAAAGAATTAATCGAGCAAGCCGTCGAGAGTAATCGGCATGCTCAACATCAAATTTATTCTAAATTTTCTCCGAAAATGTTAGGGGTTTGTAGGCAATATATTAAAGATATGCATTTGGCGGAAGATGTAATGATAACCGCTTTTATGAAAGCCTTTATCAGTTTGAAAAACTTTAAACATGAAGGCAGTTTTGAAGGTTGGATTCGGAGAATAATGGTAAACGAATGTATTTCTTTTCTTAGAGTTCAAAAAAAAGTTAAGTTTCTTGAAGAAGAAATTTATACAGAGGAAAGTTCTAATTCTATTGAAAGTCAGTTTTCTGTTGATGACATTCAATTTTTAATAGATAATTTGCCAGATGGATATAAAATGGTATTTAATCTTTATGTAATAGAAGGTTACAAACATCATGAAATAGCAGAACTACTTGGAATTAAAGAAGGAACTTCCAAATCACAATTATCGCATGCTAGGAAAATGTTGCAGAATAATATTAGTAAATTAAAAAATTACACCAATGGAACCGAATAAATTAGAAACCCAAATTAAAGAGCAACTAAATGCTCGAGAAATACAACCCAGTTCTTTAGCATGGGATCGATTGGACGCAATGTTGACAGTTGTTGAAGAGAAAAAAAATAATCGTTTTCATTTTTTAAATAATAGAAATATAGGAATTGCAGCAAGTATAATGATTATTGTTTCACTTGGATTTTTTTACTTTTCTCCAAAAGATGTAGCTAGTATTCAAGAAAATCGTGTTGTTATAGGCCAAAAAAATGATAGTAATAATAAGGAAGTAATTACAAATAAACAAGATTTGCAAAAAATTCAAATAGCAGAAACTACAAGGCATAATGCAGTTACTTTGATTTCAAAACCAAATTCAATAATCCAAAAAGCACAACCAACAATTAATCCAATAATTATTCAGGATGTAGATATTGAATTTCAAAGTAATGAAGTTATTGCGCAAAATCAATTTCCAAAAGTGATAATGTCATCACAAGAAATTAAAGTATCCAATTCTATAAAAGTAAATGCTATTGATTTACTAGCAGCTGTAGATAAACCATCAAAATTAATTACAAACCCTAGAGTTATTGTAGACACCAAGAGTCTTTTATCTCAAGTTGACGCAGAATTAGATCAAACCTTTAAAGAAAAAGCATTAAAAAAAATAACTAAAAACTACAAAGAAATTAAAGTTGCATTTCAAACTCGAAATCAAGAATAAAAACAAATTTTAATAATTAATACATAATATTTTAAATCAAAAAAAATGAGAAGAATTACCATTTACATAGTAATAACACTGTTTCTTTTTGCAAGTAAATTAGTTGCTCAGGAAACTTTTGAAAGTAAGGCCAAAGCTATAGCCGAAAAAATAGAGAAAATAACCACTGAAGAAAAGTCTAAATTAAAAACTGAGGTTGAAGAAGTAAATTTGCAAATTGAAAAAGGAACAATAACAAAAGAACAAGCAGATCAAAAAAAGAAGCAATTAGCCCAAACAAGAGCTGCAATAATTGAAAGCAAAATAAATGCTGTGCAAATAGAATTAAAAGATTTGGTTCAATCAAAAGTTGATGGAAAATTAACTGAAAATGACACCATCCAAAAAGGAAGATATACACTAAATTTTCCGTCTTTAAAAGTCACAGACAATAAAAAAGAATTTTATCAAAAAAGAACTACTTCACAGTTCGTTTTTGCATTCGGATTGAATAATTTAGCTACTGACGGTAAAGTTGCTGGCTCAGACTATAGATATTTTGGATCTCATTTTTATGAATGGGGGATTACTTATAGAACTAGGTTGATGAAAAACGATAATTTATTGCATTTGAAATATGGATTTTCAGTAATGTATAATAATCTTCGTCCAACCGATAATAGAAGCTTTGTAAAAAATGGTGATCAAACTAATCTCCAAATTAGTTCCAATCAGCTGTGCGATTCTCGATTTAAAAATGTTTATTTAGTTGCGCCTATCCATTTGGAATTTGATTTTTCAAAAAATAAAACTAAAGATGGATTAACTAAATTTCAAAATCACAAAAGTGTTCGATTAGGTATTGGAGGTTATGCAGGTATGCGATTAAAATCAAAGCAATTCCAAATGTTTAATGATGGAAATGGACATGATGTTGAAGTAATTGAAAATGGAGATTTTAATGCTAATGATTTTATATATGGAATTAGTTCGTATGTAGGATATAGAGCTGTTAGTTTATATGTTAAGTATGATTTGAATCCATTATTTGAAAATAATTTGATAAAACAAAACAACATTTCATTAGGAGTCCGATTCGATTGGAATTAATATAATTTGCTGATTTGACTTGCAATTCATCCTAGAAGGTTTTTATTTCCTTCTAGGTTTTTTTTATTTAAAAACATGTAACTTTGAAACCTTAGAACCTATAATCTTAGATCCTAAAATTGATTACAAAAGAAACCATAGATAAAGTATATGAAGCTGCTCGAGTTGAGGAGGTTATTGGCGATTTCGTTCAGTTAAAGCGTGCCGGTAGTAACTTCAAGGGCTTGAGTCCGTTTTCTGATGAGCGTTCTCCTTCGTTCATGGTTTCTCCTGTGAAACAAATTTGGAAAGATTTTAGTTCGGGCAAAGGCGGAAATGCGATAGCTTTTATCATGGAGCACGAGCATTTTACCTATCCGGAAGCCATTCGCTATTTGGCAAAAAAATACAACATCGAAATTGAAGAAACCGAACTTTCGAATGAAGAAAAAGAGGTGGCCAATGAAAAAGAAAGTTTGTATTTGGTTTCCGAATTTGCAAGTAAGTATTTTCAAGATGTTTTGATGAATACCGAAGAAGGAAAAGCCATAGCTTATACTTATTTTAAAGAACGCGGATTCACAAATGATACCATTAAGAAGTTTCAATTGGGTTATTCGCCCAATACTTGGGATGCACTCACAAAAGAAGCGCTTGGTAAAGGATACAAGTTGGAATTTCTTGAAAAAACTGGGTTGACTATTGTGGGTGAAGACAAACAATTTGACCGTTTTAAAGGCCGTGTGATGTTTCCAATACAATCTATGTCTGGGCGAGTTTTAGGTTTTGGAGGAAGGATCTTAACAAATGATAAAAAAGCAGCCAAGTATTTAAACTCTCCCGAAAGTGACCTTTACCATAAAAGTAAGGTTTTGTACGGAATTTACCATTCCAAACAGGCCATTGCCAAACAAGATCGATGCTATTTGGTAGAAGGGTATACCGATGTAATTCAGATGCATCAAGCCGGAATTGAAAATGTGGTTGCGTCTTCGGGAACTGCGTTGACTCCAGATCAAATTAGGTTGATTAATCGTCTTACAAAAAATATTACCGTACTTTTTGATGGGGATGCCGCCGGATTGCGAGCTTCTATTCGTGGAATCGATTTGATTTTGGAAGAAGGTATGAATGTGAAAGTTTGTGCTTTCCCAGATGGAGAAGATCCAGATAGTTTTGCCAAAAAAACACCTCTTCAAGAGTTAACTCAATATCTTGAAGATAATGCCATGGATTTTATTCAGTTTAAAGCATCCCTTTTAATGAAGGATGCTAAAAATGATCCAATAAAAAAGGCCGATTTGATTCGGGATATGGTGGCTAGTATTTCTAAAATTCCAGACCGAATTAAACGCGAAGTATACATTCAAGAAGTATCCCGAATTATGGATATTTCTGAAGAAGTACTTTTTAATACCTTGGCTCAGCTGGTTAAAAAAGACATAGCAGAGTTAGGCAAAAAACAAAAAGAAGAGCAAAAGGCATTTGAAGTTGTAAAAAATGAAACTCAAATTGCTGCCCCTTCCATTGATATTCAATTTGAATTAGAGCATAAGATCATTGAAATTCTTCTTATTTATGGAAATGTAGAAGATGAATTTGAAGATGTAATTTTGAAAACCAACGAAAAAGGAGAGCTTCAAGAAGTGCGCGAGATGAATCGGTATAAAGTACATCAACGTATTTTCTTAAGTTTACAAGAAGACGAAATTGAATTAGCAAATCCTATATTTAAAGGTATTTACAATGATTTGATTACCTATTTTAATCAAAATGAAACCTTTGAGTTAGATCAATACTTATCCCATTTGCCAAGTGAATTGTCTCAAGAAGTCACTACAATTTTAATGAATGACGAGCGAGAGCTTTTACACAATTGGGAAGCCAAAAACATTTTTGTAAAAGCCAAAGACAAAACAATTAGCCAATATGTTACCGAAACGATAGTGACACTTCGTTGGTTCTTGGTTAACAAAATAATAGACGAGCTAAAATCTTCCATAGATAAAGAGGCAGAAACTGACAATGCAGAAACCTTATCCTTAGTGATGGATTATTTAGGGTTAACTAATATTTTTTCTAAAAAACTGGGAAGAGTAATTTCCCGACACAATTAATCTTTTTTCTAATTTAAAGGGACTTTGGGGGTATCCCTTTTCTCTTAAACGAGTACTAGGTTGTTGGCTTTGTTAACCAAATCAACTAAATTAGAAACATTCAATTTTTTTAACAGACGAAGTTTGTAGGTACTTATCGTCTTTTCATTTAAACCTAAAATCTTAGATATTTCGCTGTTTTTCTTTCCGTTACTTAAGAAACGCAATACTTCTACTTCTCTATTGGAGAGTTTTCGGTACATTTCATTTCCTCCTCTGTAATTAGAAAATCCTCTGGTTTCATTGGAAATCAATCCATGAGCCAAATTAACAATCGTAATTCCTAGGGTTTCTAGCTTAGATGATTTTTGTAAAAAAACCGAAACGCCTGCTTTGATGAAATTAGAGGCATATACTTGTTCGTTCAAACTAGTATAAACAATAATTTTCATTTTGGGATTGTTGCTTATTAATGATTTTAAATCAAAAATATTCTTCAATCCTTTTAACTCGAGATCGACGACCAAAACATCGATTTTTTTATTTTTCAAGGCCTCTAATATTAATGGGAATTCAGCAACATTGGCTACCACATTAATTTCAGGATGCTCTCTAAAATAAGATTTTACGCCGAAATGTACCGCAGGTAAATTATCGGCAAGACAAACACTTATCATAACTTTTTGTTTAAATGATTTAACACTATTATTCTAAAGTTACAAAAAGAATTTTGAATAAAAAAGAAATTTATGTTATATTATTTTAATTCAATTGGGATGATGCAAATAGGAATTGGAACCATTTTATGCTTATTGGAACTATTTAGTTTATGGTAAATTTTTAATACTTCGGTTTCTCTTTCAGAATAATTCAATGCCTGATTTTCTTTTTCACTTTCATGCATGGCCCATTCCAATTCGTCATAACTTGCGCCGAGCTGGTCTTCATCGGTGCGGTTGTCGCCAAATAAACCGTCTGTGGGAGCCGCAATTTGAATGGCTTCCGGAATGTTTAAATACTTGCCAAGTGCATACACATCACTCTTCATTAAATCGGCAATCGGACTCACATCTACTCCGCCATCTCCGTATTTCGTGTAAAAACCAACTCCAAAATCTTCTACTTTATTTCCAGTTCCTGCTACAAGATAGCCGTGAATTCCGGCATGATAATATAAAGTAGTCATTCGAAGTCGCGCTCTTGTATTGGCTAAAGCCAAATTATATTTAGTTTCCTCCTCGCTTTTAGGCATCGTTGCTTTAAACGAATCATAAATAGGAGTAAGATTGGATTCAATACTACTCACATTTGAAAAAAGCAACTTGAGTTGATCAATATGTTCTTTAGCTCTATTTACTTGGCTGCTGGCTTGGTGTATGGGCATTTCAACACAAAGTGTAGGTAGGCCAGTTTGCGCACACAAGGTTGAGGTCACTGCCGAGTCTACGCCACCCGAAATTCCAACTACAAATCCGTTTACTTTAGCTGTATTCGCGTAGGATTTTAACCAGTTTACAATATGTTCGTTTACCTTTTCTACTTGAATAGTACTTTTTTTACCCATAGTTTAAGAATGAATTACGATTTGGTGATGTATATTTGCAAAAATATTAAAATTAACTATGCGAAAATATATTTATCTTTTTGCTTTTGGATTCTTATTTTTCTCTTGTAATAAACAAAGTAAAATTGAACGTGAGGTAGAGAAAATTCCGGTAACGATGAAAGTGTATCGCTTTGAGCAAGCTTTTTTTAATGCTACTCCGCAAGAATTAGCCAAGGTAAAAGCAGAATATCCCGATTTCTTTCCGAATGAAATTCCAGATGCTGCTTGGGTAGAGAAAATGCAACATCCGCAATGGCGCCAATTGTATCAAGAAGTAGAAAAAAAATATAAAAATTTCGGTTTACAACAAACCGAAATAGAGGACTTATTTAAGCATATTAAATATTATTTTCCAACGATTAAAGTGCCTCAAATATATACGGCAATTGGAGAAATGGATTATTTAAATAAGGCCATTTATGCGAATGATAAATTAGTTATTGCTTTGGAATTGTATTTGGGGAAAGACCATAAATTTTATTCGGAATTCCCTACATATTTAAGACAGAATTTTGAGCAAAGACAAATGCTTCCGGATATTGTATCCAGTTTGTCTTATCGAATTGTTCCAGGTTCTACAAACAAAGATTTATTGACCTTAATGATCAATTCGGGAAAGGAATTGTATCTAAAAGATATTTTATTACCAAATTATAGCGATGCAGAACGTATTGGATATACTGAGAAACAGGTGAAATGGTGTCAAGAAAATGAAAGTTACATGTGGGAATATTTCGTAAGCAATAAATTATTATACAGTACGGAATCGAAATTGCCTAACCGCTTTATAAATTTGGCTCCTTTTTCTAAATTTTATTTAGAGATTGATAATGAAACACCAGGACGAGTAGGGCAATGGGTAGGTTGGCAAATTGTTCGATCGTATATGCAAAACAACGAAGTCTCAGTTGTTCAATTGTTAAAAGCAGACCCAACAGATATATTTGAAAAATCCAAATACAAACCAAAAAACAATGAGTAATAGCAATACCTCCGAAATAAAATTTACCGTAGAATTAGACGAAAATAAAATTCCTGAATCTTTAAAATGGACTGCTCAAGATGGTGGAGTTCAAGATGAAGCGGCTAAAGCCATTATGTTATCTATTTGGGATAGTGCAAAGAAAGAATCGCTTCGAATTGATTTATGGACCAAAGACATGCCTGTTGATGAAATGAAAATCTTTATTCATCAATCGTTGGTTGCTATGGCCGATACTTATGAGCGTGCTACCAATGATGAAAAAATGTCGGCAACCATGCGTGATTTCAACGATTATTTTGCCGAAAAATTAGAATTGAAATAAAAATTAAAAGGAATTAATGTCCTTGTACACCATTTCGTTGATGCCTTCAATATAATCTAAAAGAGCATCTTTGCCTATAACTTCTGTGGCTGAGGTAACAAAATAAGGTGGAATTTCTTCCCAGTTGTTGGCGTGAAGTTGCTTTTTATAAGCCGCCACATTCGAATCTATTTTGGTTTTACTGATTTTATCTGCTTTGGTGAAAATGATACAAAACGGAATTCCAGCTTCTCCAAGGTATTGAATGAATTCTAAATCTATCTTTTGTGCTTCCAATCGGATGTCGATTAAAACAAAAGCACAAACTAATTGTTCTCTTTTTTCAAAATAATCAGTTATGAATTCTTGAAAAACTTGCTTTGTTTTTTTGGAAACTCGGGCATAACCATAACCTGGTAAATCCACCAAAAACCAATTGGAATTAATTTTAAAATGATTAATTAATTGTGTCTTTCCTGGTTTCCCTGATGTTTTTGCTAAATTTTTATGGTTGGTTAGCATGTTAATCAACGAAGACTTACCCACGTTTGAACGACCAATAAATGCATATTCGGGCAAGCGCTCTAAAGGACATTTAGAGACATCAGAATTGCTAATAATGAATTCGGCCGTATTGATCTTCATATTACATGGTTGAAGAGGTGTTTTTTAAAGTTTCACTTTTTTCTTGTAACCATACTTCAAGTAAACGATTGAATTCGTCAGGATGTTCCATCATTGCAGCATGACCGCATTTATCAATCCAATATAAGGTTGAATTAGGTAACAATCGGTCAAATTCTAAGGCTACTTCAGGTGGAGTTACGGTGTCGTTTTTCCCCCAAATGATGCAGGTAGGAACGTGAATTTTTGGCAAATCTTTTGCCATATTGTGTCGGATAGCACTTTTTGCAATGGTAAGTGTTTTAATCAATTTAATTCGATCATTTGCCATTGCATATACTTCGTCAACTATTTCTTTTGTGGCAATTTTTGGGTCATAAAAAACAGCTTCTGCCTTTTTTTGAATGTACTCATAATCCCCTCTTCTTGGGTAGCTATCGCCCATGGCGCTTTCATAAAGACCAGAACTTCCGGTAATTACTAAGCCCAACATTTTTTCTGGATACATTTTGGTATGGTACAAAGCAATATGACCACCAAGGGAATTTCCTAATAGAATTACGCGTTCAAATTTCTTAAAAGTGATAAAGTCTTTCACATATTTGGCGAAAGCCTTTACATTGGTTTTTAATAGATTTTGAGTGTAAATAGGTAACTCAGGAATCACAATTTTATATCCTCTAGTAGAAAAATAATTGGCTACACCATCAAAATTACTAAGACCACCCATTAGTCCATGTAATATTACAATCGGAGTGCCTTCTCCAATTTCTAGATAGCTATATCTGCCTTCTTTCTTTATGATACCATCCATATTAAATGCTCTTTTTCTATAGTGATACAAATATAAACTATTAATACAATAATCCTATTTTTTGAAAATTAATTGTATGTAAAGGATTGTATTTATTGAGAAAATCATGAAAAACTATTGTGTTATTTAATGTGCATTATTTCAGTTAGTTATTAAAAGATAAAAAAAATCTTCCCACTTTACACTCTTTATATTATTCTCATAAATTAATAAAAAAATCAATTAAATATTTCGATTTTAATATCATTTATTCTTTTTTGGATAATTATTTTCAAAAATAGATACGATGACTACAACCTTAAAATTGTGCAAAATCAAAAACTTATTAACAATGTGGTAGAAAGTGGTAAAAGGTGGTAAATTATTTTATATTTTTGCTTCATATCATTTAAAAATTAGTTTTTTGAATTCATTAATAGGGACATATGAGTGTAAGGTAGATGCTAAAGGAAGGCTGTTGTTACCAGCGCCTTTCAAGAAGCAATTGGCTGCCTCTCTTCAAGACGGATTTGTCTTGAAGCGTTCTGTTTTTCAACCTTGTTTGGAGCTTTATCCAATGAAAGAGTGGGAGTTAATGATGCAAAAAATCAATAAACTAAACCGTTTCGTTAAAAAGAATAATGATTTTATTCGTCGTTTTACCGCAGGTGTAAAGGTGGTTGAAATAGATGCTCTAGGGCGTTTATTGGTTGCTAAAGATTTAGCAGGCTTTGCTCAAATAAATAAAGATATCGTGCTTTCATCGGCGGTAAATATTATTGAAATCTGGGATAAGGACCTTTATGAAAAAGCTATTGATGATTCGATAGTAGATTTTGCTGACTTGGCAGAAGAAGTTATGGGTGATGTAAATGACGACGAACATGGAATATCATAACCCAGTTTTATTAAAAGAAACGGTAGACGGTTTGAATATTCAACCTAATGGAATTTATGTTGACGTCACTTTTGGCGGCGGCGGACATTCAAAAGAGATTTTAAGTAGGCTTGGTGCAAACGGAAAATTGTTTGCTTTTGATCAAGACGAAGATGCATGGGAGAATACCCTTCAGGATGATAGATTTACTTTAATTCAGGAGAATTTTAGATACATAAAACGTTTTTTGAGATTTCATGGTGTGAAGCAAGTGGATGGCATTTTAGCCGATCTTGGAGTTTCTTCTCATCAGTTTGATGTTCCAGAGCGAGGATTTTCTACTCGATTTGATGCAGATCTGGATATGCGAATGAGCAAAAGAAATGAGCTTGATGCGAGTAAAGTCATTAATGAATATGATGAAGCCAACTTGAAGCGTGTTTTTTTAGATTATGGAGAGTTAAAAGTGGCTCCTGCGCTTGCAAGAACCATTGTAGAAGCTAGACAAAGAGCAACAATTAACACCACAGAAGAGTTAAAAATTATATTGAATAAGTACTTGCCAGAACAATTTAAGAACAAGATTCTTGCTCAAATTTATCAGGCAGTTCGAATAGAAGTGAATCAGGAAATGGAGGTTTTAAAAGAATTTTTAGAGCAATCATTAGAGATTTTAAAACCAGAGGGAAGGCTAAGTGTTATTTCGTACCACTCATTAGAAGACCGATTGGTAAAACGATTCATGAAAAACGGCTTATTTGAAGGGGAGCCAGAGCGCGATTTCTTTGGAAATTTCTCAGTTCCTTTCAGAATTGTTGAAAAACTAATTGTTCCAACTGAAGCCGAAATAAAGCTAAATAACCGAGCCCGAAGTGCAAAGTTACGAATAGCAGAAAAGAAGTAGTTTTTAAATTAAGTTATAGATAAGCAGATATGAAAGGCGGAGTTTTCAACTTATTAAAAGCACGATTTCTAGTAAATGAAGATGCTATTAAAAATTGGCGATTCATTCTTTTTATAGTGGTATTGGCAATCATAATGATTGCAAATTCACACCAATACGATCAGAAAATATTTAAAATAGCAGATTTAACTAATGAAGTCAAAGAATTGAGATCTGAATTCGTAGACAGAAGATCCGAATTGATGAAGTTAAGAATGGAATCTACTGTTTCTGAAAAAATGAAATCACGAGGATTAGTGCCGTCTCAGGTGCCACCGGTTAAGATAAAAGTAAAAATAACTAAAGAAAAAAGTTTCTTCGATAAGTTATGGGAATAGAAGATAAAAACACCTCATACCGTATTTATTTAGTTGCATTAGGAATCTTTTTGATGGCTATGGCAATTACAATAAAACTGACTAATATTCAGTGGGTACATGGTGCACATTATCGAAAATTAGCCAAAGATCTTACGGTTAAAATGTTTGTTATTCATGCAAACAAAGGAAATATCTATTCCTCTGACGGTAGTTTGCTTGCTACTTCAATTCCAAATTACACCATCCGTTTTGATGCGGTGGTTCCAAAAGAAGAACTTTTTGAAAAAAATGTTAAACCACTATCTGAAAGTTTAGGAAAATTATTCAGAAAACCAAGTTCTTATTACGAGGCAATACTAAGAAAAGCTAGAAATACCAGTAATCGCTATACACTTATTGCTGATAAATTGAGCTATACAGAATATTCAAAAATCAAACAATTTCCAATGTTTGAAAAAGGTTCAAACAAAGGCGGAATTATTGTAGAGCAAAAACCGGTTCGTGTGCATCCAATTGGTCAAATAGCCGAAAGAACTATTGGTTACGATAAAATTAATGAAGACGGAGTTAGAAAACAAGTAGGTATAGAAGGTGCTTTTGGTAAGTATTTAAATGGAAAAGACGGTAAAGTTTTAAAACAAAAGATTGCTAAAGGCCAATGGAAACCAATTAGAGATCGAAACGATTTGGATCCTCAAGATGGTTATGATGTTATTTCGAGTATTGATGTTTACATTCAAGATATTGCTCACCATGCCTTGTTAAAACAACTGCAAGACTATAATGCTGAACACGGTTGTGTAGTGGTTATGGAAACCAAAACAGGCCAAATTAAAGCCATCTCCAACTTAGGAAAATCAGCATCCAGTGATACTTATTTTGAAACTGAAAATTATGCAATTAAAGAAGCGCATGAGCCAGGTTCTACATTTAAGCTAGTAGATCTAATTGCTTTATTGGATGATAAAAAAGTAGATACTAGTAAGATATATGATCGAAAAGGAGGGTTAATTAAGTACTACGGAAAAGATGTAGAAGACTCTCATAGAGGAGGAACTCAAAAAATTTCTTTAGGCCGCGGAATGGAAATTTCTTCCAATACGGTAATGGTTCAGGCGGTATATGAAAACTATAGAAACAATCCAAAACAATTCATTGATCGTATAGATAGAATGGGTTTAAATAAACCACTCGGATTGCCAATTCAAGGAGAAGGAACACCTGTGATTCCACATCCTGCAGATAAAAGATGGAGTGCTATAGCGTTGCCTTGGATGGCATTTGGATATGGAGTTGCCGTAACGCCACTACAAACATTAACCTTGTATAATGCAATTGCCAATAATGGTGAAATGATTAAACCACAATTTGTATCAGAGATTAAAGAGTGGAGTAAAACTATCAAAAAATATGATAAAGAAGTTATCAATTCGAAGATATGTTCGGATGAAACGGTAAAAAAAATTCAAGCAGTTTTGAAAAATGTAGTAGAAAAAGGAACTGGGAAATCACTCTATTCTAAAGACTTTTCAATGGCCGGAAAAACAGGAACTGCACAAGCTAATTACGGAACAAATGGCGGAAACAACAAACATTACATTTCGTCTTTTGTAGGGTATTTTCCAGCAGAAAACCCAAAATATTCTTGCATTGTAGTAGTGCACAAACCAGATGCTAGAAATAAAGGATATTATGGGGCCGATGTTGCTGGACCTGTTTTTAAAAGAATTGCCCAAAAAATATTTACCGACGCGCCTTCTACTAACGAAATTAAAAATCTAAATAAGAAAATAGCAGTTCAAGAAAAAAATTATAGAGATAGTGATCCAAAAGCGCAAACAGTTAAAAACACAATTCCAAATTTAAAAGGAATGCCAGGTATGGATGCCGTTGCTTTGTTAGGAAACTTAGGAGTTAAAGTTAAAGTTAAAGGAATTGGAAAAGTAAAAAAACAATCCATTCCGGCGGGAGGCACTATTTCAAAAAATACTTTAATGCTTTTAGAATTATCCTAGGAATATGAAAATGTTATTAAAAGACATATTATATAAAGTGAGTATTGAAGCCGTAAAAGGTTCGACAGAAGTTGCTATTCAGAAAATCGAATTCGATTCAAGAAAAGTGCAAGAAAACGATGTTTTCGTTGCGATTCGTGGTACCGTTTCTGATGGACATGAATTCATAGAAAAAGCAATTAGTCAAGGTGCTGCTGCTATTGTATGTGATACTTTGCCTGAATTAGTTGTTTCAAATGTTACTTACATTCAAGTTAAAGATACCAATTCGGCATTGGCATTTATTGCTTCCAATTATTTCAATACTCCTTCAGATAAAATCCGATTGGTAGGGGTTACCGGTACCAACGGGAAAACTACTATCGCCTCATTATTGTATCAATTATATAAAAAAGCAGGTTACAAAGTTGGCTTGTTATCTACCGTTAAAATCATGGTGGACGATACAGAATACAAAGCAACACACACTACACCTGATTCTTTAACCATCAATCAGTATTTAAACGAAATGATTTCGGTGGGTTGTGAATACTGTTTCATGGAAGTTAGTTCTCATGGAGTACATCAAAAACGTACCGAAGGACTTCATTTTGAAGGCGGTGTTTTTACAAATTTATCGCACGATCATTTAGATTACCACCCAACATTCGCAGAATATAGAGATGTGAAAAAATCATTTTTTGATCATTTACCAAAAACGGCCTTTGCATTATCAAATAGTGATGATAAAAATGGTGCTGTGATGTTGCAAAATACTTCAGCAAGAAAACGTACGTATGCTTTAAAGTCCTATTCCGATTATAAAGCTCAAATATTAGAAAATCAATTATCGGGATTGTTATTAAAAATTAACGATAATGAAGTTTGGGTAAAATTAATCGGAACTTTTAATGCCTATAACTTATTGGCTATCTATGGGACTGCCATTGAATTAGGTATGGACAGCTTGGAAGCTTTACGATTATTGTCTGAATTAGAAAGTGTTTCTGGGCGTTTTCAATTTATTGTTTCTTCCGATAAAATTACGGCTATAGTTGATTATGCTCATACTCCGGATGCACTAGAAAATGTATTAAACACCATTAATAACATCCGAACCAATAATGAAAAATTGATTTCGGTTGTAGGTTGTGGTGGCGATCGTGATAAAACGAAACGACCAATTATGGCAAATATCGCTTCTCAAATGAGTGATACTGTGATTTTTACTTCAGATAATCCGCGTACAGAAAATCCGGCAACTATTATTTCTGAAATGGAAAAAGGAGTAGAGCCACAAAATTATAAAAAGACAATTTCCATAGAAGATAGAAAACAAGCAATTAAAACCGCATGTCAATTGGCAAATGCAAATGATATCATATTAATTGCTGGAAAAGGTCATGAGAATTATCAAGAAATAAATGGGGTTAGACACCATTTTGATGATATGGAAACCGTAAATGAATTTTTAAGCTAATTAACTAAATACCTAAGAATCTATGTTATACTACTTATTTGAATATTTAGACAAAACTTTAGATGTTCCAGGAACTGGGGTTTTTCAATACATAACCTTTAGATCAGCTTTGGCGTTAATGTTATCGCTTTTAATTTCTACAGTTTATGGTAAAAAAATCATCACCATTTTAAAGAACAAACAAGTTGGTGAAACGGTAAGAGAATTAGGCTTAGAAGGTCAAAATCAAAAAGCGGGTACTCCAACAATGGGTGGTATCATCATCATTATTGCAACACTTATTCCAGTGTTGTTGCTTACAAAATTGAACAACATCTATATTGTTTTGTTAATCATCACCACCATTTGGATGGGAACTATCGGTTTTATTGATGATTACATTAAAATATTCAAAAAAGACAAACAAGGATTAAAAGGAATCTTCAAAGTAATTGGTCAAGTTGGATTGGGGCTTATCGTGGGTTCGGTATTGTATTTTCATCCAGGGGTAACCGTTCGTGAGAAATTGGCTAAGCCAGTTGCTTTTAATCAAACAGAAAATACAATTAGCTCACCAGCCCGTGAAATGAAATCAACTACCACAACGATTCCATTTACTAAAAACAACGAATTGGATTATGCCAAAATTATTGAATGGACCGGAGAAGGGTATGAAAAATGGGCATGGTTGGTATTCATTCCAATAGTAATTTTCATCATCACTGCGGTTTCAAATGGAGCCAACTTAACCGATGGTATTGATGGTCTCGCTGCGGGTACTTCGGCAATATCGGTGCTTGCAATCGGAATCTTCACCTTTATCTCTGGTAACATTATTTTATCAAGTTATTTAAATGTAATGTACATCCCAAACTCTGGAGAAATGACCGTTTTTGTTTCTGCATTTGCAGGAGCGTTGGTTGGGTTTTTATGGTACAACTCGTATCCAGCATCGGTATTTATGGGAGATACAGGTAGTTTAACTATTGGAGGAATCATAGCGGTATTGGCCATTTCGGTAAGAAAAGAAATGTTACTTCCAGTTTTATGCGCCATTTTCTTTGCAGAAAGCGCGTCAGTAATTATTCAAGTAGCCTATTTTAAATACACCAAAAAACGATTTGGCGAAGGCCGACGCGTTTTTTTAATGTCTCCATTACACCACCATTATCAGAAAAAAGGATATCATGAAAGCAAAATTGTTACTCGTTTTTGGATTGTTACCATCTTGTTAGCTATCGTGGCAATTGTAACATTAAAACTAAGATAATGCCAAGGTTAGTTATTCTTGGTGGAGGCGAAAGCGGTGTTGGAACCGCCTTATTGGGAAAGCAAAAAGGATACGATGTTTTTGTTTCCGATTTCGGAAAAATAAAAGAAAATTACAAAGAAGTTCTTACAAATAATGAGATTAAATGGGAAGACGAACAGCATACAGAAGCGTTAATTCTGAATGCCGATGTTGTTATGAAAAGTCCAGGAATTCCGGATAAAGCACCTATTGTAAAAAAATTGGTAGAAAAAGGAATTCAAGTGATTTCTGAAATTGAATTTGCAGCACCATTTACCAATGCAATTACAATTGGAATAACAGGAAGCAACGGAAAGACAACCACTACGATGCTTACCTATCATTTGTTAAAAGAAGGCGGATTAAATGTGGGACTTGCAGGTAACATTGGTAAAAGTTTTGCTTGGCAAGTGGCCTTTGAAAACTATGATTACTATGTTTTAGAATTAAGCAGTTTTCAGTTGGATGGGATCATTAATTACAAGCCACACATTGCAATTCTTACCAATATCAGTCCAGACCATTTAGATCGCTATGAATACAAGTATGAGAATTATATAGAATCAAAATTTAGAATAACATTAAATCAAAGCAACCAAGATTATCTGATTTATGATGCAGATGATGAAGCAATTCACAATTGGTTACAAATAAATAAAGTAAAAGCACAATTAATACCATTTTCAATCACCCAGAACCTTGAAAAAGGGGCGACTTTAAAAAATAATACTATGGAAATCAACATCAACCAAGAAGAGTTTTTAATGGAAACCGCTGATATCGCATTAGAGGGAAAACATAATTTGAAAAATGCAATGGCAGCTACTTCGGTTGCTACTATTTTACGCATTAGAAAACAAACCATTCGCGAAAGTTTATCCAATTTTCAAGGGGTAGAACACCGTTTAGAAAAAGTGCTTAAAATTCAAAATGTACAATACATTAACGACAGTAAAGCAACTAATGTAAACGCTACTTTTTTTGCACTCGATAGTATGAAAACACCTACGGTTTGGATTGTTGGGGGTGTAGATAAAGGAAATGACTACGCCGAATTAATGCCTTTAGTATTTGAAAAAGTAAAAGCAATTATTTGTTTAGGAGTGGAAAATAAAAAAATTATTGATGCTTTTGGTAACATGGTTGATATTATGGTAGAAGTTGATAATATGCACGATGCAGTAAATACAGCAAGACATATTGCCGAAAAGGGAGATTCTGTATTACTTTCTCCAGCATGTGCAAGTTTTGATTTGTTCGAAAATTATGAAGATCGTGGAAATCAATTTAAAAGTGAAGTCAGAAATTTATAAAATAGATTCAAAATATTTTGTTTTAAGTAAAAGCATAAATCAATACCTATTACTCAGCATCCAAATATGAAAGAAATAATAAATAGTTTAAAAGGAGATAAAGTCATTTGGGCATTCGTTGCACTATTGGCCTTATTTTCATTTATGTCTGTTTATAGTGCAAGTAGTAATTTGGCATACACCCGTCAAGGATCTGGTAATGCGGTTACCTATTTACTAAAACATGCGCTTCAAGTTTTCTTAGGGTTTTTTATTATCTATAAAATTCATAAGATTCCGTATCATTATTTTAGAGCGCTCTCTTTAATTACTTTGCCAGTTATTTGGATATTACTCGCATATACATTATTTAAAGGTACTGTAATTGAGGGAGCCAATGCTAGTCGTTGGGTAGAAATTCCATTTATTGGGATATCATTTCAAACTTCTACTTTGGCAGCCATTGTTTTGTATGTATATGTAGCCCGCTATTTATCGAGAAAAAGAGAGGAAAAAGTTAGTTTTAAATCTTCCTTTATTGAGTTATGGATTCCGGTTTTTATTACTTTGGCACTAATATTACCAGCCAATTTTTCTACGGCAGCACTAATTTTTGCAATGGTAATTATGCTCACATTTATTGGGCAATATCCATTAAAATATATAGGAATAATTATAGGTACTGGTATAGCAGCGTTGTCCCTTTTTGTATTAGTTGTTATTGCTTTTCCAGATGCCTTTAGAAATAGGGTGGATACCTGGAAGAACCGAATTGAGAATTTTACAAGCGACAAACCAGGAGAAGACGATTACCAAATTAAAAATGCAAAAATAGCCATCGCATCAGGTGGATTATACGGATTAGGTCCAGGAAAAAGTGTTCAGAAAAACTTTTTACCACAATCATCATCCGATTTTATTTTTGCAATAATCGTAGAAGAATATGGGTTAATAGGATCTTTATCAATTTTAGGATTGTATCTTTTATTATTAACTCGTTTTGTTATTGCTGCTCACAAAGCCAATTCGCTCTTTGGAAAATTACTGGTTGTAGGCCTCGGATTCCCAATAGTATTCCAGGCATTAATAAATATGGCAGTTGCGGTTGAATTACTACCGGTAACCGGTCAAACCTTACCACTAATTAGTTCGGGAGGAAGTTCTATCTGGATGACTTGTATTGCCATTGGAATTATTCTTAGTGTAACCAAAAAAGAAGAAGAAGTTGCTCAAGAATTAGAAGAAAAACAAAAACGAGAAGAGGCGCTTCAAAAGTTAATTGACAAACAATTACAAGAAGACGAAGAGGAAAATGAAATTGAAGAAGATGATTTTTCAATTACCGAAAATCCATTGAAGGCAGTTCAAAATAAAAAATAATTAGAAAATGAAAAACTATAAATTCATATTAAGTGGCGGCGGTACGGGAGGACATATTTATCCTGCAATAGCCATCGCTAATGAATTAAAATCTCATTTTCCAGATGCTGAAATTTTATTTGTGGGAGCACAAGATAAAATGGAAATGCAAAAAGTACCCCAGGCAGGATACAAAATTGAAGGTCTTTGGATAGCAGGTTTGCAAAGAAAACTGACTTTTCAAAATTTTATCTTCCCATTTAAATTATTAAGTAGTTTGTGGAAATCAAAAAAAATAATAAAAAACTTCCAGCCCGATGTGGTTATAGGAACCGGCGGTTTCGCTAGTGGACCTTTATTGCAAGCGGCAAATAGTTTTGGTATTCCAACTGTTATTCAGGAGCAAAATTCGTATCCGGGAATAACCAATAAACTATTAAGTAAAAAAGCCAATTCCATTTGTGTTGCCTATGATAATTTGGATCGGTTTTTTCCAAAAGATAAAATTGTTTTTACAGGAAATCCGGTGCGACAAGATTTGTTGGATGTAGATTCTAAAAAATTAGAAGGTATTACCTATTTTAATTTGGATGCTTCCAAAAAAACACTTTTAGTTCTTGGTGGAAGTTTGGGCGCAAGAAGATTAAACAAATTAATTGAAAAAGAATTGGATTTTATTTTAGCAAAGGACATTCAAATTTTTTGGCAATGCGGTAAGTTGTATTTTGATGAATATCAAATTTATAACAAAAGAACAAATGTTCAGGTGGTTGCCTTTATTGATCGAATGGATTTGATTTATGCTGCCGCCGATTTTGTGATTTCAAGAGCTGGAGCTTCTTCGGTGTCCGAATTGTGTTTGATAGGAAAACCAACAATTTTCATTCCGTCACCAAATGTGGCTGAAGACCACCAAACAAAAAATGCCAACGCAATTGTAAATAAAAAAGGAGCAATCCTTATCAAAGAATCAGAATTGGATGAAAAGTTTGAAACAACTTTTTCCAATTTAATTTCTAATGAAAATTTACAAAATGAATTAAGTAAAAATATTAAGTTGTTGGCTAAGCCAAATGCAACAAAAGATATCGTAAAAGAAATAATTAAATTAATAGAATAGCCAAAGAATAAGTCCTCAGATCCTTAGATCCAAAGATGCTTAGAGCTTTTAAAAAAATGAATTTAAACCAAATACATAACGTCTATTTTATAGGGATTGGAGGCATCGGAATGAGTGCTTTGGCTCGCTATTTTCAGAATGTGGGCAAAAAGGTTTCGGGTTACGATAAAACCCCAACAACGCTTACAGATGAATTAATTGCAGACGGTATGGATATTCATTTTGAAGACAATATTAATTTAATTCCAACCGATTTTTATTGTGAAAACACTTTGGTTATTGTAACGCCAGCGGTTCCGGTTACGCATTCGGAGTGGAATTATTTTGTGGAGCGTGACTATAATATTAAAAAGCGTGCCGAAGTCCTTGGGATAATTACTAAAGATACTTTTTGCTTTGCGGTAGCAGGGACTCACGGAAAAACTACTACATCAAGTATTCTCGGGCACATATTATATGAAAGCGGAGCTGATGTAACTGCTTTCCTTGGCGGAATTGTAGAAAATTATCATTCCAATTTAATTGGAACCGGTAAAACGGTGACGGTTGTAGAAGCTGATGAATTTGATCGTTCGTTTTTGCATTTGCATCCAAATATTGCCTGTGTAACTTCTATGGATGCCGATCATTTGGATATTTATGGAGATAAGGCAGCAATTGAAGATTCATTTAGAGAATTTGCCGATAAAGTTCAGGATAAAGGCAACTTATTTGTGCCAAAAGGCATGGATTTACATGGAGTTTCCATTGCAATAAACGAAGAGGCAAGCTTTAAAGCGCATAATATTCGAATTGAAAACAGCAGTTATGTTTTTGATGTACAAACTCCAACAGAAACGATTTCAAATATTGTTTTTGGATTACCAGGACATCATAATTTAATGAATGCTTTGATGGCTCTTGCGATGGCAAAAACATATGGCACATCAAGTGATGCAATTAAAAATGCATTGGCAACTTTTAAAGGAGTGCAGCGTCGTTTTTCTTATCAAATTAAAACAGACAATTTAGTTTATATTGATGATTATGCCCATCATCCAACCGAAATAAATGCCGTTCATCAAGCGGTAAGAGAATTGTATCCGAATCAAAAAGTATTGGCCGTTTTTCAGCCACATTTATTTAGTAGAACTAAAGATTTTGTAGATGATTTTGCAAAAAGTTTATCTCAATTTGATGAAGTGCTAATGTTGGATATTTATCCCGCTCGTGAATTGCCTATACCCGGAATAACTTCTTCTTGGTTACTAGAAAAAATGAATAATAAAAATAAAAAATTGGTTTCCAAAGAAAAATTAATTGAAGCGATACTTGAGAGTGACGCTAAAGTAATTGTAACTATTGGAGCTGGAGATATTGGAGAATTAGTACCATCTATAAAAAAAATGTTATTATGAAAATTTTTAGCTGGATAAACCTTCGATTGTTATTGATGTTGGCGTTGGTTGTCTTTTTATTTGCTTTTACATCCAATAGAAATGCGAACAGAAAATTGATCAAAACAGAAGTTATTTTTGTAGATAATGACGCCGATTTTATTAGCAAAAAAACGGTTAATAAATTGTTAATAGAAAATAAAATGGATGTGCGAAGTATAGCAAAAGAGGACTTAAATTTGAACAAATTGGAAAATTCCATCAACAATAACCCAATGGTTGATAAAGCAGAGGTGTATGTAACTGTAGATGGAGTTCTTAAGGCAATTGTCAAACAAAAAGCCCCAATTGCAAGGGTTTTTGATAGTGTAGGAACCTATTATCTAGATAATGAGGGAAATACGATGCCGTTATCAGGATTAAATTCGGCTAGGGTGCCATTGGTTTTAGGTGAAATAAGTTCAAAAAATAGAAAAAAGCTGGCTCAAGTTTTAAGGGTTATTAACAAAGATCCTTTTTTGAAAAAAAATATAATTGGAGTGGAGTTAGACGCAAATGACGACTTGAAAATGACCAATAGAAATTTTGATTTTCAAATTGAGTTCGGAAAAATGGTGCAAGTAGAGAATAAATTTAACAATTATAAAGCTTTTTTTCATAAAGCAATTATAGATAGTTCTTTAACAAAATATAAAAAAATAAATTTGAGATTTAGTCATCAAGTGGTTTGTACTAAATAACAATTAAGAAATAAAAAAGCTTGAATTAGAATAATTAGGCACAATATGGATAACAGAGAAAGCATTGCGGTAGGCTTAGACATTGGAACTACGAAAATCGTGGCAATGATTGGCAAGAAGAATGAATATGGGAAACTTGAAATTTTAGGTATAGGAAAAGCTAAAAGTTTAGGTGTATCAAGAGGTGTTGTAAACAACATTACACAAACTACTCAGTCTATTCAACAAGCCGTAAATGATGCAGAGGAAAATTCAGGTTATAAAATTAATGATGTAGTAGTTGGAATTGCGGGTCAACATATTCGCAGTATTCAACATACCGATTACATCAGCAGAGGAAATTCTGATGAAGTAATAACCCAACAAGATATTCAAACATTAATTGATCAGGTGAATAAATTGGCAATGTTGCCTGGTGAAGAAATTATACATGTTTTACCTCAAGAATACAAAATTGACGGACAAGCAGAAATCAAAGAACCAATCGGAATGTATGGCTCAAGATTGGAAGCTACTTTTCACGTGGTGGTTGGTCAGGCTTCTTCAATTAGAAATATTGTAAGATGTGTACAAAGTACCGGAATTGAATTATCCGGAATTACTTTAGAACCACTAGCTTCTGCAGATGCAGTATTGAGTCAAGAAGAAAAAGAAGCGGGTGTTGCCTTGATCGATATAGGTGGTGGAACAACCGATTTAGCTATTTTTAAAGACGGAATTATTCGCCATACAGCAGTAGTTCCATTTGGAGGAAATGTAATTACAGACGATATCAAAGAAGGCTGTTCTATTATTGAAAAACAAGCAGAATTATTAAAAGTAAAATTTGGTTCAGCTTGGCCAGGTGAAAATAGAGATAACGAAATTGTATCAATTCCTGGTTTAAGAGGAAGAGAACCTAAAGAAATATCGTTGAAAAACTTATCCAAAATAATTCATGCTCGAGTAGTAGAAATTATTGAGCAAGTTTTTGCAGAAATTAAAGCATACGGTCATGATGATCCAAGAAAAAAATTAATTGCAGGAATTGTATTAACTGGAGGCGGATCACAATTGCAACACATTAAGCAATTGGTAGAATACATAACCGGAATGGATACTAGAATTGGCTATCCAAATGAGCATTTAGCAGGTAATTCGGGAGATGAAATATCAAGTCCATTATTTGCAACAGCAGTAGGATTGGTGATGAACAGTGTGGCAAATAATACACAAAGTGCATACAAATTACAAGCATCGATTGTAGAAACACCGCAACCAACAATTACTAGAGAAGCACCTACTGAAGTAATGGAAGAAGAGCCAGAAGTGATAAATGAAGTACATGAAGAAACTCCTGTAGTGAAGCCCGTAAAGAAAGGTCCAGAGATTAACGAGTCCTTTATGGATAAGATATTAGGAAGAGTAAAAGATTTTCTAGACAACGCAGAATAAAGACAATTAAAGATATAAAGTAGAATAACAAAACCCAAAGTTTTATGATGAGCAACTCAGAATTTGGAAACATTTCATTTGATTTACCTAAAAATCAATCCAATGTAATTAAAGTAATTGGTGTAGGTGGTGGCGGAAGCAACGCAATCAACCACATGTTTAAACAAGGTATTAAAGGTGTAGACTTTATTGTTTGTAACACCGATTCGCAAGCTTTGCAAAATAGTCCGGTACCCAATAAAATTCAGTTAGGTGTTAACTTAACCGAAGGATTAGGAGCTGGAGCTAATCCAGAAGTTGGACAACAATCTGCAATAGAAAGTGTTGCCGATATTGAAAAAATGTTAGATACCAACACCAAAATGGTTTTCATCACTGCCGGAATGGGTGGTGGAACCGGAACAGGTGCTGCGCCAGTAATTGCTCAATTGGCGAAAGAAAGAGAAATTCTTACAGTAGGTATTGTAACTATTCCATTTCAATTTGAAGGTAAAGTGCGTCAAGATCAAGCTTTGATAGGAGTTGAAAGATTACGCAAACAAGTAGATTCTTTAATTGTCATTAATAATAATAAATTAAGAGAAGTATATGGTAACCTTGGTTTCAAAGCAGGTTTCTCTAAAGCAGATGAAGTATTAGCTACAGCATCAAGAGGAATTGCTGAAGTAATTACACACCACTACACTCAAAATATAGATTTAAAAGATGCAAAAACAGTTTTAGCAAATAGTGGAACAGCAATAATGGGATCTGCAGTTGCTAGCGGAGAAAATAGAGCTAAAGAAGCAATTATTTCTGCATTAGATTCTCCTTTATTAAATGACAATAAAATTTCGGGTGCTAAAAACGTATTGTTACTTATCGTTTCTGGTACAAGTGAAATCACTATTGATGAAATTGGAGAAATTAACGATCACATTCAAGCAGAAGCAGGTTACAACGCCAATATAATTATGGGTGTTGGAGAAGATGAAGTGCATGGAGATGCAATCGCTGTAACGATCATTGCAACCGGATTTAATGTAGAACAACAAAACGAAATCGTAAATACAGAGCCTAAAAAGATTATTCTTCAATTAGAAGAAGATCAAAAAATGGTTCATAATTTAACCCACAGTACGGTTGCCGAATTACCATTAATTACTGATGCTCCAATTGTTGCTAAAGAAGAAAAAATCATTTTTGAATTAATTGAAGAGGAAGTAATTGAAACGCCTGTTTTTGCAAAAGTTGACAATGATTTAGTAGCAATGAACGAATTCATTCGCAACTTGGATGTTACCTTTGAAATAGTATCTCCAATTAATGATTTAGATTTTCAAATTGATGCGCCTGTAGTTAACCAAATAAAGGTAAATGAACCAATATTTGCTAGAGAAGAAGAGCAAATTACGTTCTCTTTTGATTTACCAGTTGAGCAAACAATTGAAAGCAAAAAAGAAGAAAATATTTATTTTGACTTAACTACCGAAACTAAAAATATTGAAGTTAATGAGCCAATCGAATTTGTTTCGGTAACCGAATTAAATGAGAATGGAGTGATCAAATATTCTTTAGAAGAATATATGGAAATAGATAATGATTTGTTGAATTCTAAACCAACAGAAACTACTTCTGAGCCAGTTGAAGAATCATTAAATATTACCATGAAAGTTGCCGATCTGAGCAAACCAACATATGCAACCCATACCGAAGAAATTTCTCCAATAGACATGACTATAGAAGAGACATTAAAACTTCGCGCAGACGAGAGAAGAAGAAAATTAAAAGAGTTTAATTATAAGTTTCACAATAACCCTTCAAGAGTAGAAGAATTAGAGAGAGAACCAGCTTATAAAAGACTTGGAGTTGAATTTTCAGATAATGGTGGTTTTAATTCTAATTCTAGAATGTCATTAGGAACCGATAGCAATGATGATGTACAATTGCGTTCTAATAATTCTTTTTTACATGATAATGTAGATTAAGTAAGTTAGTTATATATTTTTTAACCCGAAGTTTCCAAGGAAATTTCGGGTTTTTTTTTATCTTTACCCCAGCATTAGCGTAAGTTCTTTGCGTTTAATTTTAGCGTTAATTAAAATAAATAAAAATATGAGTTTATCTGTAAAAATCATGGATGAAATGAAAAATGCCATGAGAACAAAAGACAGCATCGCATTAGAAGCTTTGCGTGCCATTAAATCGGAATTGTTATTAGCACAAACTTCAAGTGGATCAAAAGAAGAAATTACAGAGACAGATGAAATTAAAATCTTACAACGATTGGTAAAAATGAGAAAAGATAGCGCAGAGATTTTTACTACACAAAATCGCCCTGATCTAGCAGAACCCGAATTGGCTCAAATTGCTGTAATTGAAAAGTTTCTGCCTGCGCAATTATCAGAAGCAGAAGTAGAGACAATTGTTGCAAAAATTATTGCTGATACCGGAGCTGCAGGGATTGCTTCGATGGGAAAAGTTATGGGTTTAGCAACTGTTCAAATCGGTGGTCAAGCAGAGGGAAAAGTAATTTCTACAATAGTAAAAAAACTATTGGTATAGATAGAATAGACTATATAGATTGTTAGACATCTTAGAAACCTTAGATTTTATCTAACTTTCAAAATCTAACCAGTCAAAAGATCCAACAATCAAATAATCAAAATAAAAAACGGCTGCGTAGTTCAACTGGATAGAATATCAGATTTCGGCTCTGAGGGTTGGGGGTTCGAATCCCTTCGCGGTCACTCGTACCAATAACCTCTAATTGAATTTTTAGGGGTTATTTTATTAATTTAACTTGTGAATTTTTTAAGAAACGCAATTATATGATTTGAGCATAGGTCTATATCGCTCACGAATAAATAGAAAAAAATAAAAAAAAACGCCAAGTTTACTTGAGCGTTTTTTTTGGTTTTGGTGTTTTCAAAGCGGAGCTTTGAGGGATGTTGCGCTGTAAAATCCATAAGCGATATTACTCCTTAAATAAGGCTAAATGTATATTTAAACGGTCCTTATAGAAGTGTTTTGTGGTATATAACTAAGTATTATTTCTTCTAGATCATTAGTTTACTGAGTTAATTTGAATATATTCTAAAGGTGTTAATCCGGATATTTCTTTAAAAGTTACAAAAAAATTAGTTCTTGATGAAAAGCCTGTTTTTGACCAAATACCTTCCATAGACATTTTTCCTAATTCTCCATTCAATAATAGTTCTTTAGCATATTCTACCCTTAATTGAGATCGAAGTGTTGTAAATTTAGTATCTAATATAGATTTAAAACAATAGTAAATATGGTGTTTAGGTACATCAAGTTGTTTCGCTAAATCATCCATGCTAAATTTTGAATCCACAAAGGGCTTTTCAGTTAATAAGTAATTCTGAATCAAATTTGCTAGCTCATTCATTTCAGGATTTTCTTCTTTATTTTCTGGCTTTTCAATTGTAGTATTTATTCTTTTCGATAAATAATTATTTTCTGATTTGAATAGCTCTATTTTTTTTCTAGTAACCTTTGGAATTCCATATAGTACTTCTGGAAAAATAAGCATTACAATGGGTATTAATGAATAAGAAAAGGCAGTTATATAGTTATAAACTTCATTGCTAATTTGTTCTCGAGTGCTTATGTTGTGATTCATAAATTCAACAATTAAAAACATATAACTTATTGCACAAATAATTACAATAATGGTAATAAAGTAAAGCCACTTAATAATTACTGAATTTAAAGTTGTTTTGATTTTGTTTTTATATGTGTATCGAACTAAAATAAATAGCGTTGCAATAGAATATAGTAATAAAATTATTGTTCTAGCTGGTAAATTAATGAAATGGTTGCCTATATTATATTTGTCTATAGACAGCAAAATATTTGGTGAGGTTATGATTGCTTTTGCTAATTTTAATTTGTCACTCCACGGAACAAAATAATATTTAAATATAGAAATAAATGCCAAGAATGATGGAATGAAATGCATAGATTTTTTCCAATTAAATTTGAATTCATCTTTTAATGTTCCTAAAACATAAAGATAAAGCATTGGTCCTTGAAGGTATAATAAAGGCATGAAATGGGTGTAGAAAAATGCCACTCCAATTTCAGAATCAGAAAGTAATAAGAAATAGTGTAGAATTCCTGATAAAGATAATAACACTAATAAACCACTTAAATAAATAACATTTTTATTTATATGATAATTATATATGGTTAAAATACAGGTTAAAAGTAGAGTAAAAATTGATAATATTAATATCATAATTAAGGCGCTTTGACTTTCAAAAATACAAATCATAAATGTTTTTTAAAACATTTCATAACTATTTATCTAGTTCTAAATCTTAAAAAGCGAACTAATTTATGTAGGATATACCTTATTTTAACGCTACGATGTGATAATTTTGGTTATTGATTTTTTTTTAATTCAGATTTCAATATTAAAAAAACTGATTAATAAATAATTAAGATTTAATTTTCAACATGACATTTGAAATTTTATTTAATATATACACTATTTTTTTATAGTAATTCAAGAATATAATTTAGTTGAAATATTGTGTAATCACAATTAGATTAATAAGTTTATTTTATATAATCATCTAATAATTTTTATATATGTGTTTTTTCAAGAAAAATAAAATAGAACAAAGGCAATATTCGGAAAAAGAAATGATAGAAATTAATAATTTATATCAAATGTTGCTAAAGATGAAAAAACGCCGTCCTGATCTAAATGCAAATAAATTAATTGATGATCTGTATCCAAATAATGGAATAACTAAAGAAGAATAAAGGATAATTAATGTTTATTTTAATTGAATAGATTTTTCTCACTAAAAAAAGGCTCCTGAGTAGGAGCCTTTTTTTTATAAAGAAGTTATTTTTTTCAAATCCGCTATCGTTGCAATAGGATCTTCGGCTTTAAATACAAAATTACCTGCTACTAATACATCGGCTCCTGCTTCTAAAAGTTGTGAAGCATTTTTATTGGTTACTCCGCCATCAATTTCAATTAGAGTTGAAGCATTGTTTCGAACAATAAGCTCTTTTAATTGGGCTACTTTTTTATAAGTATTTTCAATAAATGATTGTCCACCAAAACCTGGGTTAACACTCATAATACAAACCATATCGATATCCTTAATAACATCTTCTAAAAGGCTAACATTAGTATGCGGATTCAAAGCAACTCCGGCTTTCATTCCTTCTGCTTTTATCGCTTGAAGTGTGCGATGCAAATGCGTGCAGGCTTCATAATGTACCGTAAGAATATCGGCACCCAAGTTTTTAAATGTTTTTATGTATCGGTCTGGATCTACAATCATTAAATGGACATCGATTGTTTTTTTTGCATGTTTAGTAATCGCTTCCAAAACAGGCATCCCAAAAGAAATATTTGGAACAAAAACACCGTCCATGATATCAATATGAAACCAATCGGCTTGGCTGTTGTTTATCATTTCGATGTCGCGTTGTAAGTTGGCAAAATCAGCTGCAAGAACGGAAGGGGCAATAATGGTATTTTTCATTTTTTTGAAATTAAAAAACTCCGGTATGGAGCCGGAGTTTTATAAGGTTTAACCTAAATATGTTTTTAATATTTTACTTCTTGAAGTGTGTTTTAATCTTCGGATTGCTTTTTCTTTAATTTGGCGCACACGCTCACGAGTTAAATCAAAAGTTTCTCCAATTTCTTCCAATGTCATTGGATGTTGATCACCTAATCCAAAATACAAACGAACTACGTCGGCTTCTCTTGGAGTTAAGGTTTCTAAAGAACGCTCAATTTCAGTACGTAACGATTCATGAATTAATTCTCTATCTGGGTTTGGAGATTCTCCAGAACGCAATACATCATATAAATTGGAATCTTCTCCTTCAACCAAAGGTGCATCCATAGAAAGGTGACGACCCGAATTTTTCATCGACTCTTTAACATCGTTAACAGTCATGTCCAACTCTTTTGCAATTTCTTCTGCAGAAGGGGGTCTTTCATTAGATTGTTCTAATAATGCATACATTTTATTAATCTTATTGATCGATCCAATTTTATTTAAAGGCAAACGAACAATTCGAGATTGCTCTGCAAGCGCTTGAAGGATCGATTGACGAATCCACCATACCGCATAGGAAATAAATTTAAATCCACGTGTTTCATCAAATCGTTGTGCTGCTTTTATCAAACCTAAATTTCCTTCGTTTATCAAATCAGGAAGCGTAAGTCCTTGATTTTGATATTGCTTAGCAACAGATACCACGAAACGTAAATTGGCTTTGGTTAATTTTTCAAGAGCACGTTGGTCTCCTGCTTTTATTCGTTGTGCTAATTCTACTTCTTCGTCAGCAGTAATTAAGTCAACTTTTCCAATTTCTTGTAGGTATTTGTCTAGGGAAGCAGTTTCACGGTTAGTTACCTGCTTGGTAATTTTAAGCTGTCTCATTTATTTTCCTTTGCTTTTAAGGGTTCAGTTTATTATACGCAACCAATACTTAAAAAGTTACATTTTTTGTAAATTAAATTCTCTTTTTTAAATAATTCCCATGTAAGTATTATTCCTTAATTTTACCCATTATTTCAAATAGGGGTTGCTGCCTTTTAAATTTTATAAAAAAGTTGAAAAATGAACATGAAATTTCTTTTTAATTTTTCAAAATACGAAAAGATCATTCTACTAATAATTTTTTCCATCTATATTAATAATCTATTTATAGATGTCATGAATGTGGATGCGGCGCAATATGCATCTATTTCTCAGGAAATGCTTCGCAATCATTCCTATTTGCAAGTAATGGATTTGCAATATGATTATTTAGATAAACCACCGCTTTTATTTTGGATATCCAGTATTAGTTTGGGTCTGTTTGGAGTGTCTAATTTTGCCTATAAATTAGGGGCTTTTTTAATGTTACTGCTTTCGCTTTATTCCATTTTTAGATTTACCTCAATTTTTTATTCGCAGCAAATTGCCAAAAATGCGGTGCTTATTTTTGGAACTTGTCAGGCCTTTTTTCTAATGACCAATGATGTTAGAACCGACGGAATTCTTACTTCAAGCGTGATAACAGGCATATGGCTACTAACCGAATATTTGATAAAAAACAAAATAAAATACTTGCTTTTTGCTTCACTCTTTACTGCCTTTGCCATGATGGCAAAGGGGCCAATCGGAATTATAGCTGTTTTAATGCCTGTTGGTTTGCAATTGTTATTTAAAAGAAGTTGGAAGCAAATTTTCAGTTTCTCGTGGTTTTTTTATTTGATAATAGTTGGCTTACTTTTAATTCCTATGTCCTACGGATTGTACATGCAATTTGATATGCATCCGGAGAAAATCACTAATGGGGTGCCGCATCAAAGCGGACTTTATTTTTATTATTGGCTACAAAGTTTCGGGAGAATTACAGGTGAAAATGTTTGGGATAACGGATTGCCTTGGCACTTTTTTATTGGAACAATAAGTTGGGATTTCTTCCCTTGGATATTGATATTGTATTTTGGTTTGTTTTTTCAAATAAAGAGATTGTTTCAAAAATCAGTTCCAGAAATTAGCACCTTGAGTGGGTTTGTAATTCTGTTTGCTTTGCTTTCTATGTCTCGTTACAAATTACCACATTATATATTTGTAACCCTTCCTTTTGCAAGTATCATTTGTGCATCTTACATAGAAACATTAAATCCGAAGCAATGGAAAATTTGGAATAAAGTATATTTTGTCTTTGGATGTATCATAATGGTTTTATTATTTATTTACCAAAGTCTATTTTTTACAGAAATCAATTTTATTTTGATTGCCTTGCTATTAGTGCAGTTTATTATTTTGCTTCAAATGAAAAAAACATCTCTTGAAGGTACAAGTAAAATGATTGGTTATATTATTGTATTGAATTTGTTTTTGAGTTTTGTTTTTTATCCAAAGCTATTAACCTATCAAGCCGATTCTATGGCTGGGCGATGGTTTTATGAAAATAAATCCAAAGAAACTGTTTATTTAATAGATGAAAAATCGCATGCGTTTAATTTTTATTCTAAGAATCCCGAGAATAAATCTATTGCATTAACTGAAATAGGTACTTTAAAAAACAGCTGTTGGCTATTCACAAAAGCGGAAAATTTAAATCAAATTGAATCAAAATTTGAGGTGGTTGAAAAAAAGAAATTTGAAAACTATCCAATAACTCGTTTAAAATTACCATTTTTGCTGCAGCAAAAAAGGGAGCAAACTTTAGAATATTATTATTTAGTTAAAATTAAACCAAGAATATAATCGTGAAAAAATTATCCATTATTATTCCAGCATATAACGAAGGAAAAACAATACATTTTATTTTAGATAAAATAAAAAATGTTTCTTTAATTGATTCAATCGAAAAGGAAATTATCATTGTTAACGATTGCTCTAAAGACGATACGGAGGAAGCAATTATGAGTTATATCAATACTAATCCAGGAATAAATATTCAATATTTTAAACACGAAAAAAATAAAGGTAAAGGTGCTGCGCTACACACTGGAATTAGTAAAGCTACCGGTGATTTCACGGTCATTCAAGATGCCGATTTAGAATACGATCCGTCAGAATACAATTTATTATTGCAACCATTTATTGATGGTTTTGCCGATGTGGTTTATGGTTCAAGATTTATGGGTGGAAACCCACACAGAATTTTATTTTTTTGGCACACTATTGGAAATAAATTCCTAACCAGTTTGTCTAATATGTTTACAAATTTGAATTTAACAGATATGGAAACCTGTTATAAAATGTTCAAAACAGATATTATTCAAGGCATTAAACTTAACGAAAAAAGATTTGGTTTTGAGCCAGAAGTGACTGCAAAAATCTCAAGAATTCCTAAAATCAGAATCTACGAAGTAGGTATTTCTTACTACGGAAGAACCTATGAAGAGGGTAAAAAAATTGGTTGGAAAGATGGTGTAAGAGCATTGTATTGTATCACTAAATACGGCTTGTTAAAGCTGTAAAACTACCATTCATTTACTTTATTGGCGTCCATTTTAAGGAAAATGAACAACAATATGGTAAAGCCCCAAAGTCCGGATCCACCATAGGAAAAGAATGGAAGCGGAATACCAATAGTTGGAAATATTCCTACCACCATGGCTATATTTACAAAGAAGTGAATGAACAGTATTCCGGCTACACAATAGCCGTACACTCTACTAAACTTCGTTTTTTGTCTTTCGGCTAAATAAATTAATCGCAGCACTAAGGTTACAAACAATCCAATTACGATCACCGATCCAAAGAATCCCCATTCTTCACCAACTGTTGTAAAAATATAATCGGTATGTTGTTCTGGAACGAATCCACCTTTTGTTTGAGTACCTTCTAGATAACCTTTTCCAAACCAACCTCCTGATCCAATTGCAATTTCAGACTGGTGAATGTTGTAGCCAATTCCTTTCATATCAACTTCTTTTCCAAGAAGAATATTGAAACGATCTCGGTGGTGTTGTTTGAATACATTATTAAATACAAAACTCACAGAAAAAGAGAAAATAGCTACAAATACAAGTATAATTCCACTGGCTATGATGTTTCGTTCAATAAGTCTACTTCTTAAATAATTTAAAACCAAGGCGATCGCAGCAATTCCAATAACGATATAAGGATTATTAGTAATTAGCATTAAAATGAATAATAAAATAGCTGCAAATCCACTAAATAAATACCACCCTGGTAAACCTTCTCTGTATAAAACTACTAAGAAAACAATATAGATTAAAGCACTTCCTGGGTCATGAACGGCAATTAATAACATTGGAAAAAATACTATTGTCAAAGCTACAATTTGGTCTTTTACAAGTTTTAAATTCACTTGAACATCCGATAAGTATTTGGCCAAAGCCAATGATGTAGCTGCTTTTGCAAATTCGGATGGTTGTAAACCAAATGAACCAAATGAATACCAATTGGCTTGTCCTTTAACCGATTTTCCAAAAACGAATAATCCCGCTATTGAAAGCACTGAAATGGTATAGATAATTGAGGAATATTTTTCATAAAACTTACCTTCAACAAATAGTATAATTAACACAAGTGGAAAGGTTAAGGCAATATATAAAAGTTGTTTCCCGTAAAACTGTGAAAGATCAATAATGGTTGAATCTCCAGTAACAGCCGATAATGAAGAAGAGTATATGTTTAACCAACCCAAAATTACTAAAGTAATAAATAGGCCCACGGTAATCCAATCAATATGGTTTGTTATACTCTGATTTTTCATTAATTTTTCTTCTTTATGCTATCTTTTTTTTCTTTTTTTGAATCGCTTCCATTTTTAAATTTTTCAATACTATCTTTAATTCTAGAATTCATTATTGATAAACTATCTTGATGTTTCTGCGGATATAATTTATTGTATTGATCTTTTAAACTTCCTTCTAACATTCGTTTTTCAAAATCAACTTTGGTAATTTTCTTTTTTAAATATTTTTCAATCATTAAAGAAGTAATAGGTCCTGCCCATCGTTTACCCCAATAACCGTTTTCTACAAATACTGCAATAGCAATTTTTGGATTTACTTTTGGCGCAAAGGCAACAAAGATCGAGTGATCCTGAAGTTTCACACGTTTTCCGTTTACTTTCAAATAATTTTCGGCTGTACCCGTTTTTCCACAAATTTCAATTCCATCTAAACCTAGCCCAGAAGCAGTTCCGCCCGGTCCATAAACTGCATTCATTCCTTCAATTACGGGTTCAAAATGTTTTCGATTAATTGTAGTTACATGTTTAGTTCGAAATTTTTTATCTAATAGTTCGCCTTTAATTTTTTTCACAATATGAGGGGTGTAATAATAACCTCTATTTGCAACTGCGGCCATTAAATTTGCAAGTTGTATAGGCGTCATTAATACCTCAC
>JBILNU010000113.1:0-5270 GCA_044374815.1 Flavobacterium sp. | reverse complement strand
ATCCACTGCACCAATTGATCAAATAATTGCGCTTCGATTTGGTGAATTTTTTCTTCGGCTCCTAGAATTTTAGATTCGTATTCTTTTAGCTCTTCGGTAATGTACCTCTCAGCATTTACGAGGGTTTGCTTGCGAATCCAATCGGCAGGAACTTTATCTTTATGGGTATTTCGAACTTCAATATAGTAACCAAAAACATTATTAAATGATATTTTCAGTGAGGAAATTCCGGTTGCTTCCGACTCTCTTTTTTCAATTCCCTCCAAGAATTCTTTCCCTGAAAAAGCAATCGAACGCAATTCATCCAATTCAGCATGAACGCCTGTAGCTATAGCATTTCCTTTGGCAATAGCCACTGGAGCATCCGGATTTAGTGTGCTTTTTATTTTTTCGCGAAGCAAATCACAACTATGAAAACTATCCCCTATTACCCGAACTGCCTCTTGAGTACTCTTCAAAGCCAATTCTTTAATAGGAATAATCGCATCGAGTGAATCTTTCAAGTAAATCACCTCGCGAGGCGAAACTTTACCGGTAGCAATTTTTGAAATCAAGCGCTCCAAATCGGATATTTGCTTGATTTGATATTGCATTTGATTCAGCGTTTCTTGGTTATCCAATAAATAAGAAACCACTTCGTGTCGGCTTCTAATTTTTTCTATGTCCTTTAAAGGCAAAGCCAGCCAACGTTTTAACAAACGCCCACCCATTGGTGAAAGCGTCTTATCGATAACGTCCAATAAGGTAACCGCGTTGGGATTGTAGCTGTGGTATAATTCTAAATTCCGAATGGTAAACCGGTCCATCCATACATATGCATCTTCTGCAATGCGCTGAATGTTGGTGATGTGTTGAATTTTATTGTGCTGTGTTTCGGATAAATAATATAAAATGGCTCCTGAAGCAATGATGCCATCCAGCAACTCTTCTATTCCGAAACCTTTTAAAGAATTCGTTTGAAAATGATTGGTAAGCGTTTCTAGGGCATAATCTTCTTTGTAAATCCAATCCTCAAGATAAAAAGCATTATAATCTTCCCCAAATGCATCTTTAAATTGATTTTTGTTGTTCTTTTGAATTAAAACCTCACTCGGACTAAAATTTTGTAGTAGCTTATCAATGTATTCCTCATTTCCTTGAGCCGTTAAAAACTCACCGGTTGAAACATCCAAAAAGGAAACTCCTAAATTCTTTTTTCCAAAATAAATTGAGGCCAAAAAGTTATTTGATTTAGATTGTAAAACTTCGTCATTCATCGAAACACCAGGAGTAATTAATTCGGTTACCCCTCGTTTTACAATAGTTTTAGTCATTTTTGGATCTTCCAATTGATCACAAATAGCCACTCGAAGTCCGGCTTTTACCAATTTAGGCAAATAAGTATTGATAGAATGGTGTGGGAAACCCGCTAAAGCAGTTTCGTTTTCAGATCCAGCTCCTCTTTTTGTAAGTATAATTCCTAATATTTTAGATGCTCGAATCGCATCTTCTCCAAAAGTTTCATAAAAATCACCCACCCTAAACAACAAACAAGCATCGGGATATTTCCGCTTGATCTCGTTGTATTGTTTCATCAACGGCGTTTCTTTTGAATTTTTTTCTTTAGAAGACAAATTAATTGTTATTTGAATTGAGTTTACGAATTTAAATATTTCTATTCAAAAAACACCCTTAGAAATAAATTTTAAAAATTAAGTTTTTTTTAAGAGCTAACTTTTGTTTTTTTATTAGATTTGCTTGTTAATTCTTTAATTCTATTAGAAAATGAAAAAAATTGTATTATTAGCTGCTTTAGCTATATTCGGTGTAACTTCGGTTAACGCTCAAAAAGATTCAAAAAAAGCTGCTGCTTCTAAAGTAGTGACTCCAAAAGTAGATGGTGCAGGAATGGTTTTTGAAAATGAAACTATCGACTATGGTACTATTCAACACAATGCTAACGGAGATAGAGAGTTTGTATTTACTAACAATGGAAACAAACCACTAAAAATTGAAAGTACTCAAGGTTCTTGCGGATGTACAGTTCCTCAAAAGCCAGAAGGAGATATCGCTCCAGGCGCTAAAGGTGTTATTAAAGTACACTATGCTACAGACAGAGTAGGTCAATTTACAAAAACAGTTACTGTAAAATCTAACGCTGCAGGACAAGAAACTAAAATCCTTACCATCAAAGGAAATGTATTGCCAGATGCTCCAGCTACTGAATCAAAAAGCTAATATTTTTTCAAAATAATCAAAAGCTTCCTTTAAAACGGAAGCTTTTTTTTTAACCATTAAACACATGAGAAAATTAGAAAATAGTGAGTTGGATCGTAAATCGGTTTCCGATTTTAAATTGGCAGACAAAACACCTATTAGCATTATACTAGATGACATTAGAAGTTTGCATAATATTGGATCGGTATTTAGAACTTCAGACGCCTTTCTAATTGAGAAAATCTACCTGTGTGGCATTACTGCTATTCCACCAAATAAAGAAATTCATAAAACTGCTTTGGGTGCAACCGAAACTGTTGCATGGGAATACCATAAAGATGTTTTGGAGGTAATTACTAAATTAAAAAATGATGGCACATTTGTATACGCCATTGAACAAGTAGAAAATGCAGTCTTTTTAGATAATTTTCAACCAGACGCGACTAAAAAATATGCATTGGTTTTTGGAAACGAAGTATATGGTGTTTCACTAGAAGCCATAAAAATTTGTGATGGTTGTATTGAAATTCCGCAATTAGGAACCAAACATTCTTTAAATATTTCGGTAAGTGCCGGAATTGTAGTTTGGGATTTATTTCAAAAGCTAAAAACCTTAGGCTAATTTCTTTTGAATTTCTTCAAGAATAAAGACATAATCTTCTTGGTTTTTCACAAAATCACGTTCAGAAACATCCAAAATCAAAACATTTATATCTTGCTGTGTATTGATGTAATCCAAATACCCGTTGTTGATTTTCTCTAAATATTCAGCGGGAATTTCTTGCTCATAACTTCGACCTCTTCGTTTTATATTTTGAAGCAATCGATCCGTATTTTGATACAAATAAATATACAAATCGGGTTTGGGCATTTCTTTGTAAATAATATCAAATAGCGATTTATACAATCTAAATTCGTCTTCAGCAAGCGTAACTTTTGCAAAAATCAACGATTTAAAAATGTGGTAATCGGCCACAATAAAATCTTTAAACAAATCAAATTGCGCCAAATCATCTGAAATTTGTTGGTAGCGATCGGCCAAAAAAGACATTTCTAAAGGAAACGCATACCGATTTTGATCTTTATAAAATTTAGGTAAAAACGGATTGTCAGCAAATCGCTCAAATACAGTTTTGGCATTAAAATCTTCCGCTATTTTAGAAACCAAAGTGGTTTTTCCGGCACCAATATTTCCTTCAACCGCTATGTAATTAAAATGCTCTAAATTTATTTTCGAAAGTGGTGCTTTAAGCGAACCTATTTTTTTGCAAGCTCCCGAATCGGTGCAATTGGAAATCAATTCTGTGATTGTTTTTTTTGTTTTTGGATGCGTCCAATGCGGGACAATTTCTACAAGTGGTAATAAAACAAAAAGACGGTTGTGCAAATGCGGATGCGGTACCTGAAGGAATTCGGTTTCAACCACCTCATCGCCGTAGGCTATGATATCAATATCAATTACTCGAGGTTGGTAGGAAGGACTTTCTGTTCGAATTCTGCCCAACTTTTGTTCAAGCTTCAGAATTTTCTTTAATAACTTTAAAGGGGATAAATTGGTATGAATTGCAATAGCGCAATTATAAAATGAATCACTTTCAAACCCCCAAGAATCGGATTCATACATTGAAGAAACCAACACAACGGTGGCAAACTCTTGATGAATTAAAGCAATAGCTTGCTCTATATTCTCAAGACGATTTCCTTGATTACTGCCTAACGAAAGAAGTACTTGATATTGTGGATTCATAGTTCACAAAATAACTAAAAGAAATTCAGAATTGAAGTATATTTGTGCTTCCTGTTGATAACTATTTATTTAGTCCTTTTTGTTTCTGTAACAAAAATCAAAATCTAGCAACTAATTAAGAAAAATTATATAACTATGAAGTTTTTAGGAAATGTATTGGCCACTATTGTGGGATTATTTGTTTTTACAATGATTTGTTTTTTCGGAATTGTATTAATCGGGGTGCTTTTTAGTAGCTCTGAAGATTCGGTAACTGTAAAAGACAATTCGATTATTGAGTTGGATTTGTCTCAAATACAATATGATTATGCCGGTAAGGTTAATTTTAAAGATTTTGATTACACCTCTGCAGAGCACGATGGCTTATCGGATGTTATAGAAGCTATAGAGTATGCAAAAACGGATGATAAGATAAAAGGAATTTCGATACTAAATAATGTTTCCGAATTGGGTGTAGCTCAAACCAAAGCACTTCGCGATCAATTGGAAGATTTTAAAAAGTCAGGGAAATTTATTTATTCTTATTCGGATGTTTATTCCCAAAAGGAATACTTTTTAAATTCGGTTGCAAACAAAATTTATATCAATCCCATTGGGGAATTTGAATTTAAAGGTTTGTCTGCAGAAATTATGTTTTTTAAAGATTTCGAAGATAAATCGGGGTTAAAAATGGAAGTAATTCGCCATGGAAAATACAAAAGTGCAGTAGAGCCCTTTTTAGAAAATAAAATGAGTGAGGCCAACAGAGAACAAACTTCAAAATTGCTTAACTCGATTTGGAATTCGGTTATTGTAGACATTTCTAAAAGCAGAAAAATTCCTACTGATAGATTGAATCAAATTGCCGATGGCCTTTTGGCAAGAACTCCTGAAATGGCTAAAAAAGAAAAATTAGTTGATGTGATTGCTTATGAAGATGGGTACCATAATGACATTAGAAAAGCACTTCAAGTAGATGCAGACGAGGACTATAATTCGGTTTCAATATTAGATTATGCAAATGAGGTGGCAATTTCTAATGTAGATTTTTCTTCTAAAGATGTTATAGCCGTTATTTATGCGCAAGGCGAAATTGGAAGCGGTGAAGGCGATATAAATGTAATTGGAGAAGGTTCTATGCGCCGTTCATTACAAGAAGCACGAAAAGATAAAAATGTAAAAGCAATTGTATTGCGAATTAATAGCCCTGGAGGGAATGCCTTAACTTCGGAATTAATTTGGAGAGAAATTGAAATGACCAAAAAAGTAAAACCTGTAGTAGTTTCTATGGGGGATTATGCCGCTTCAGGTGGATATTATATTGCTTGTAATGCAAATAAAATATTTG
>JBILNU010000112.1:0-5349 GCA_044374815.1 Flavobacterium sp. | reverse complement strand
AATAAAAATTTCGAATTACGACTAATAACAGAATTCCTATCGGAGGAAATAACGACGGAGAAAGTAAGCGGATTTACTCCAATATATATTGGGTTTAAAGTAGCGTTAACTGAAGAAAAAGGAATAATACCCAAAACCTCTTTTATTGGTCATATTGGTTTGCCAAATGTTGCTTCAAATGAATATAAAACCGATTTTGTTTTTCCAAAATTTCGTTTTGTAATGCAGCATTCGCTATCCCAAAAAATGTCATTCAGTTATAATTTAGGAGCCGAATGGGATGGTTTTTCTCCGGAACCAACTTTTATTTACACGGTAACTACTGGATATTCCATTACAGAAAAATTAGGAAGTTACATCGAGCTTTTTGGGTTTATTCCGCAAGTACAACAATCCAATCATAGTTTTGATGGAGGTATTACTTATTTGATTAACAATAATTTTATGTTAGATTTGTCATCAGGCATTGGAATTTCAGAAAATGCTCCAAAAAACTATACTGCTATAGGTTTTTCTTACAGAAAATAAATGCAACACTACCATTATATTTTTACCGGAAGCGGATTATCGGCTTTAATGACCGTAAAGGAAATGATTTTATCTGGGAAATTTCAAGATAAAACAATTTTACTTTTGGATGAAAATCCAAAAAAAACGAACGATAGAACATGGTGCTTTTGGGATTCCCATTCTATTTTTCCTGAATTAGAATCTACAAAATGGAATTCGGCCTGGTATAAAAACGATGCTTTCAAAAGAAAATTAAATTTAGATCCTTATCAATATAAAATGGTTAAAGGATTGGATTTTTACAATCATATTTTCGATTTAATATCCAAGCAAGAAAACATTCATTTTATAAATCAGAAAGTGCTTGATTTTGAAGAATTAGGAAACCATTGCATCATAAAAACAGCAACTGAAAATTATACTTGCAATAAAATTTTTAATTCGATTTTTAATCCAAATTTGGTGCAAAGTCAAACCAAATATCCACTATTACATCAGCATTTTGTGGGTTGGTTTATAAAATCTAAAGAAGAAGTGTTCGAAAAAGAAACCGCTACTTTCATGGATTTTTCCATTGAGCAAAGAGGCAACACCCGATTTATGTATGTATTGCCGACATCCTCCACAGAAGCTTTATTGGAATACACGTTATTTTCAAAAGAGTTACTTCCAAAATCAGAATACGAAGATGAAATTGTAAACTACATTCAAAAACTCGGAATTACCGAATACGAAATTGTAGAAAAAGAACAAGGAAACATCCCAATGACCTGTTATCCTTTTTGGGAAAATAACACCAAAAACATTTTACATATTGGCTCTGCCGGCGGATGGACCAAAGCCAGCACGGGTTATACTTTTAAAAATACCACAAAAAAAGCAAAAAATTTGGTTTCATTTTTAGAAGGCAATTCCGACTTTAGAAAATTCCAAAAAAGAGATAAATTTTGGTTTTATGATTTATTGCTTTTGGATATTTTAGATCAGAAAAATCATCTGGGCTCTATTATTTTTTCTTCGATGTTTCAAAAAGGAAAAACCTCCGTTATCTTTAAATTTCTAGACGAAGAAACTACCCTTTTAGAAGACCTACAGGTGATTTGGAAATGCCCAAAAATGTTTTTTGTTAAGGCGTTGTTGGGTAGGCTCTTCCGATTATAATTTTTCTATTCTGCTATAACAAATCTTTATGATTAGATGTGTTTTAAAGTATAGAATTCTCATTATCTTTGCATCAGAAAACAATTTTAAATCATAACTAATTATGTATCCAGAAGAAATGGTAAACCCAATGCGTGCTGAGTTAACAGATGCAGGTTTTCAAAATTTATATAGCGCAGGCGACGTAGAAAATGCAATTAAAGCAGATGGAACTACCTTAGTGGTTGTAAATTCAGTTTGTGGATGTGCGGCAAGAAATGCGCGTCCAGGAGCAAAAATGAGTTTAGACGGAGCAAAAAAACCAGATCATTTAATCACTGTTTTTGCAGGTGTAGATAAAGAAGCAGTAGATGCAGCGCGTCAACAAATGTTCCCTTTTCCACCCTCATCACCAAGTATGGCGTTGTTTAAAAACGGAGAATTGGTGCACATGTTAGAGCGCCACCACATTGAAGGTCGCCCTGCTGAGATGATTGCAGAAAACTTAAAAGACGCTTTCGCAGAATTCTGTTAATTCAAAAAACAACTTTATAAAACCTCTTAGAATTATTTTTTAAGAGGTTTTTTTATTTTCAAATTTTCAAATTATCTTTGCAAAAGAGTTCTTCCATTTAGAACTCAACCTATTCTAACCTTAACGTTTATAGCATGCAACTGTATAACACCTTAAGCGCAGAAGAAAGAGCCGAATTAATTGACCAAGCCGGCAAACAACGTCTCACGTTGTCTTTCTATGCGTATGCCAAAATTGAAGACCCTAAAAAATTTCGCGACGATTTATTTATTGCTTGGAACCAACTGGATGCGCTAGGTAGAACCTATGTTGCCAAAGAAGGAATTAATGCTCAAATGAGTGTTCCAGCCGAAAATATGGAAGCCTTTCGGGAAACTCTAGAAGTTTATGATTTTATGAAAAACATTCGCCTGAATGTGGCGGTTGAACAAGACGATCATTCGTTTTTAAAACTAACGGTTAAAGTCCGCGACAAAATTGTAGCCGACGGATTAAACGATGAAACTTTTGATGTTACCAATATTGGTGTGCACTTAAAAGCTAAAGAATTCAACCAAATATTAGAAGATCCCAATACTATTGTTGTTGATTTTAGAAACCACTACGAAAGTGAAATTGGTCATTTTAAAGGAGCAATCACTCCCGACGTTGAGACGTTTCGCGAATCGTTACCGATCATCAACGAGCAATTAAAAGATTTTAAAGAAGATAAAAACTTGGTGATGTATTGCACCGGAGGAATCCGTTGTGAAAAAGCATCGGCCTATTTCAAACACCAAGGTTTCAAAAATGTATTCCAATTGGAAGGCGGAATTATTAATTATGCCAAACAAATCAAGGAAGAAAATATTGAAAGTAAATTCATAGGGAAGAACTTTGTTTTTGACCACCGATTGGGAGAGCGTATTACCGATGATATCATTTCCCAATGCCACCAATGCGGAAAACCGTGCGACAATCACACCAATTGTGAAAACGATGGTTGTCATTTATTATTCATTCAATGTGATGAATGCAAAGCCGCAATGGAAAATTGCTGTTCAACAGAATGTTTAGAAACCATTCATTTACCGCTAGTGGAACAAGTAAAATTACGCCGAGGCATTCAAGTAGGAAACAAAGTTTTCCGAAAAGGAAAATCAGAAAAATTATTATTCAAACATTCGGGAGATTTATCGGATATTGCTTTGGCTGTTGCCGAAAATAATTCGGGAAAATCAAAAGATATTCGTCAGAAAATAAAAGTAAAAAAAGTGCTTCTTGGCAAAGCCGAACATTATTATGTAAAAGCTCAAGTTGCTCTTTTTATTATTCAGAATAACGAACTAAATGTTGGAGACAAACTCTTAATTTATGGTCCAACAACGGGAGCTAAAGAATATATTTTAGAAAAAATGTTCGTTAACGGACAAGAAAATACTACGGCAAAATTGGGCGACAAAGTAACTTTTGAAGTGCCATTTAGAGTGCGATTATCAGATAAATTATTTAAAATTATCTCTTAAAATTTAGTTGCTAAATACCCTATAAATTCCAAATTCCTGAGGTTATTTTTATCCTCGGTTTTTGGAATTTTTTTATTGGAATATATTTTATAAAAATACTATCTTTACCAATTAATCGTTTTATGAACTTACATTGCTTACTTAGCAATACTACTATATAATTATGGCATGTACAAGTTGTTCAACTTCAGATGGTGGCGCACCAAAAGGTTGTAAAAATAATGGAACTTGTGGCTCGGATAGCTGCAATAAATTAACCGTTTTCGATTGGCTTTCTAATATGAGTTTGCCAAATGGCGAAGCTCCTTTTGATTGTGTGGAAGTTCGTTTTAAAAACGGTCGAAAAGAATTTTATAGAAATACCGAAAAAATTACACTTAGCATTGGAGATATTGTTGCAACAGAAGCTTCCCCAGGTCATGACGTTGGAATTGTAACTTTAACAGGCGAATTGGTTAAAATTCAGATGAAGAAAAAAGGGGTGAATCATACCAGTGCAGAAATTCCAAAAGTATACCGAAAAGCCTCTCAAAAAGACATCGATATTTGGAGCGATGCTCGCGACAAAGAAGAAGCGATGAAAGTTAAAGCAAGAGAAATTGCTATTGCTTTAAAATTACAAATGAAAATTTCTGATATTGAGTTTCAGGGAGATGGATCCAAGGCAATTTTCTATTATACTGCCGAAGACCGAGTAGATTTTAGACAACTAATTAAAGAATTTGCACAAGTTTTTAAGGCAAGAATTGAAATGAAACAAGTTGGTTTTAGACAAGAAGCATCTCGTCTTGGAGGAATTGGTTCTTGTGGTAGAGAATTGTGTTGCTCAACTTGGCTAACCGATTTTAGAAGTGTGAATACCTCTGCAGCACGATACCAACAATTGTCTTTAAACCCTCAAAAATTGGCCGGACAATGTGGAAAATTAAAATGTTGTTTGAATTACGAATTAGACACCTATTTGGATGCTCTTAAAGATTTTCCGGAATTTGAAACCAAATTACACACCGAAAAAGGGGATGCTATTTGTCAAAAACAAGATATTTTTAAAGGTCTGATGTGGTTTGCCTACACCGATAATTTTTCGAGTTGGCATGTATTAAAAATAGAACAGGTTAAAGAAATAATTGCTCAAAATAAAGAAAAGAAACGCGTTTCTTCTTTAGAAGATTTTGCGATTGAAATTGTTACTGAGCCAGAGGCAAACTTTACTAATGCAATGGGTCAAGAAAGTTTAACTCGTTTTGATCAGCCTAAAAGAAATAAAAATAAATCAAAAAATAAATCGCATAATTCCAACTTCAAGCATGGACAAAATAAGGATCAAAATTCTAATGAAACCCCAAAGCAAGAAGTAAAAAGACCTGCAATTATTATTAAGAAAAATGAAGATAAAAAGTAGCCTTCTATTTATTTTAATGGTGTTTATTCTAATTTCTTGCGACAAAAAACTTGTTTTTGACGAGTACAAATCAGTAGGAAATGCATGGCATCAGGACAGTATTCTGACTTTTAAGTTACCAAAATTAGAAAGTGAAAAAAAATACAACCTCTTTATTAACATTCGAGATAATAACGATTATCCATTTGATAATTTATTTTTAATTGTTTCTTTAGAACATCCAAATAAAAAAACCATTGTAGATACTTTAGAGTATA
>JBILNU010000001.1:0-52915 GCA_044374815.1 Flavobacterium sp. | reverse complement strand
TAGGTATTATTGGTTATGGAAATATGGGGAAATCTTTTGCAAAAAAATTACAAGGTTTTGATGTGAACGTTTTGTGTTATGATATTCAAGAAAATGTAGGCGATCAATATGCAACTCAAGTAAGCCTAGAAGAGCTAAAAGCTGAAGCCGATGTGCTAAGTTTGCACATTCCATGGACTCCCGATACCGATGGCATGGTGAATGCTATGTTTATTAATTCTTTTACAAAACCATTTTGGTTTATAAATACTTCAAGAGGAAAAAATGTGGTCACTGATGATGTTGTAGAGGCGCTAAAAACCGGAAAAATACTTGGGGCAGCTTTGGATGTTCTAGAATATGAGAAACTGTCTTTTGATAATTTATTTTTAGATATAGAAAAACCAGAAGCCTTTCTCTATTTATTGAAAGCAGAAAATGTATTACTTACCCCCCACATTGCAGGCTGGACCCATGAAAGCCATGAAAAGCTAGCACAGATTATTGTAGATAAAATAAAGGCGGTTTATTAAAATAATTTTTCTATTTTAGTAAAATCAAAAAATTAATAAACCAAACAAAATTATGGACGCACAAAAAGTAGATATGTATATGATGATGAATTCAAAATATTTTGAAAGTTATCATCTAAATGCAATTAGAGAAAAATTATTAAATTTAGATGATTCAAAATCATCAATCGTTCACAGCCTTCAATTTAAAGAACCAACTACTACTCTTATTATTTCAATTTTTGGAGGAGCCTATGGAATTGACCGTTTCTATATAGGAGATACCGGGATGGGTGTAGGAAAGTTATTAACTTGCGGTGGTCTTGGAATATGGGCAATCATTGATTGGTTTATGATTCAAGGCGCTACACGTGAAAAAAACATGCAAATGTTTCACAATGCATTATATTAATTAATGTCTAAAAACAGGTTATATCTAATACTAATTATAGCTTGTTTTGCAGGTTTTAGTTATCTTTTATATAAAACTATAAATGTCGAACAAAGTGCTTCAATAAGCACTTGTATGGTAAAAAACATAACAGGGTATCCTTGCCCTTCCTGTGGGACTACTAGAGCCATTCAATTGCTATTAAAAAATAATTGGATGGCTTCTTTGCAAATGAATCCTTTTGGCATACTAGTTGCAACAATGATGATTGTATTTCCTTTGTGGATATTATTTGATATTAGTTTTAAAAAAGACTCTTTTTACAATTACTATCATAAAGCAGAAAACATAATCAAAACCAAATGGATTGCAATACTATTAGTAATATTAGTTATTATTAATTGGATTTGGAATATCAAAAAAGCACTATGACACAAAACACCAACTTTGATTATAAACCAACCGATCACGAATCGGAGAAAGCTTCCAATAGTTACTTGATGTCATTGGTTGCATTGGTTGCTGGGCTACCACTACCAATCATTAATTTAATCGCCACTTTCTTTTTTTATATTGCCAATAGAAAAAGTACCTATTTTGTTCGTTGGCACTGTACCCAAGCATTGATTTCTCAAGCTGCTTTGCTGTGCATGAATAGTTTTGGATTCTGGTGGACGGTTTCAATTGTTTTTGGAGACGAACAAGTTAGCAATCGCTATTTTGCCTATTTAATTACTGCTTTCTGTTTTAATATTTTCGAATTTATTTCAACCATTTACTGTGCTGTTGAATCTCGAAAAGGAAAATTTGTAAAACAATTCTTTTTTGGAAATATTACTAACCTAATTTGTCGTGCTGATGCTTAATAAAACCATTTTTCAAGGACTATTTATTTTGGCTTTATTTTTCGGAATATGGTTCGGATTATCAAAAGTTGATTTTGTTGGCATTATGCAAATTGAAAAAAATACCACTTCTGCAGAAAATAAAATTGGCGATTTAATTTGGGACAACATTAATGAAACTGAGGATGTCATTACAAACGATTCAATTGTAAAAACCCTTGATAGTTTAATAGCGCCAATTTGCAAAGCAAATAAAATAGAACGGGATTCTTTAAAAATACATATAGTAAAAAATGACGAAGTGAATGCTTTTGCATTACCAAATAATCACTTGGTTATCTATACCGGCTTATTACTTGATTGTAAAAAGCAAGAAGCGGCACAAGGTGTAATCGGACATGAAATAGCGCATATTCAAAACAATCATGTGATGAAAAAACTTTCTAAAGAAGTTGGTTTGTCTGTTTTGCTAACTGCAGCCTCAGGAGGCAAAGGAGGCGAAATAATAAAAGAAATTTTTAAAACACTTTCATCTTCAGCATATGATAGAACCCTAGAAAAAGAAGCCGATATGGAAAGTGTTAAGTATTTGCTTAATGCAAATATTAACCCAGAGCCAATGGCCGATTTCATGTTTGAATTGGCGCAAAAAGAGGCCTTGCCAAATGCACTATCATGGATTTCAACTCACCCCGAATCGGAAGAGCGCGCTAAATATATTTTAGCTTATTTGAAAGGTAAAAAATACCAGAAAAAACAAACAATCACTGAAAAGAGTTGGGTTTCATTTCAAGAAAAAGTAAAGGATAATTAATGTTTAGCACTTCGAAAAGCTCAGTATGACGCTAGAGTGTAATAAATTAAATGGCAAGTTTAGGGTGAAATGAATTATAATTTTTCGCCAAGTTTTCTTTCCAATTCCGCCTGAAATTCCTCCATTACTGGTTTCATGGTACTCTCTGGGATATCGGCAATTCGAATATACATTAGGCCATCAATAGCATTATTAAACAGAGGGTCAACATTAAATGCTACCAAGCGAGCATTTTGCTTGATGTATTTTTTTATTAATACTGGAAGTCTTAAACTACCTGGCTCCAATTCATCAATAATTTTATCAAACTTATTTAAATCGGCTTCGGTTTCGTCAAAAATAAAGTCTTTATCTGCATCCTTAAGTTTTACTTTAAATTCTTTTTTTGGATGCACATATTGGGCGATATAGGGATCATAATAATTTGATTTCATAAATTCAATCATCAAAGATTTTGAAAAATCAGAAAATTGATTACTAATGCTCACGCCACCTAATAAATATTTATGCTCTGGAAAACGAAGTGTAGTATGAATAATCCCTCTCCATAATAAAAACAGTGGCATCGGTTTTTGCTGGTATTCTTTAATAATAAATGCTCTTCCCATTTCGATAGAATTGTGCATTATCTCATGAAATTCACTTTCAAATCGGAATAAATCATTCAAGTAAAATCCAGCCATACCATGCTTAGGATAAATCTCTGAACCCAATCCCATCCTATAGGCACCGGCAATTTTTTTAGCATCTTCATCCCAAAGAAACATGTGACGGTAATATTGATCGTATTTATCTAAATCAATTGATTCATTTGTTCCTTCACCCACCTCTCTAAATGTAATTTCTCTCAACCTTCCTATCTCATGAAGAACATTAGGAATAGTATCTGCCTTTGCAAAAAAAACTTCGTAGTTTTTACTTTGAAAATAACGACAATCGGTTTCTCTTAATTTTGCAACCTCGGCAATCATTGCTTCCTCATTTGCGGGAGTAACAATCTTTTTAGGACTTTTTTGAGGTTTTAAATTGGGTACCGTTAATAATTTATTTTCTTTATTAAAAGAATTGGCAAGCATGTAGGTTTTTTTTCTCAAAAACTCTGAATAATCTTCAATAGTTTTATATTCATTTTGCTCGTTAACCGAAATTGGTTTTCCAATTCGAACTTTAATTACTCTATCTTTTTGAGAAAATAATTCCGATGGTAACTTTGCTGTTCTTAAAGTGCTATTTATTTTAGATAATAAATAAAATAATCCACTGTTTTTAGCATGAAAATAGATTGGGACAACAGGGACTTGAGCTTTTCTAATTACCTTTATTGCTCCTTCTTCCCAAGGTTTATCTACAACTAATTTTCCGTCTTTGTAAGTTGAAACTTCTCCTGCTGGAAACATCCCTAGAGGTTTTCCATCACTTAAATGGCGAAATGTTTCTTTTAACCCTATCACGCTAGATTTTACATCTTTATGATTTTCAAAAGGATTAACAGGCATTATATATTTTTTAAGTGGCTCAATTCGATGTAATAAAAAATTAGCAATTATTTTAAAATTAGGCTCTTTTTCAAGCATTAATTTTAATAATAATACGCCATCAATTCCACCAAGAGGGTGATTAGAAATGGTAATATAAGCCCCGTCTTTTGGTAATCGTTTTAAATCTTCCTCAGGGATTTCAAATTTTATTTGTAATTCATCCAAAAGAGAATTTAAAAATTCAATTTCTTCAAGATTTTTATTCCTGTCATATAATTTATTCAATGTAGAGATCTTAAGCACTTTCATCAAGACCCATCCAGCGAATGTACCTAAAACACCATACTTATCGGCATTAATTGCTTTTGAAACTTCTTTTGCAGTGACTAAACCCATTTACAATTTTTCTTATGTGAACAAGAAACAAATATAGTAAATCTATTGCAATGGAATTTCAAAAAATCATTAAATCCTCAACAGGTAAAAAAAATATTATAATTTTAGATAAATAGAGAAAGTATATATGAATTTTACATACTTTTGAAAAACTAAAATAATAAAATGAAAATCATTTCTTACAATGTAAATGGTATTCGTGCTGCAATTACAAAAGGATTTCTTGAATGGCTTCAAATAGCCAACCCCGATGTAATTTGTTTACAAGAAATAAAAGCTACCGAAGACCAAATACCTACTCATGATATTACTGCTGCTGGTTACCCTTTTCAATATTATTTTCCTGCTACTAAAAAAGGATACAGTGGGGTTGCCATTTTATCTAAAATAGAACCTCAAAAAATCGTTTATGGCACGGGAATTGATCACATGGATTTTGAGGGTAGAAATTTAAGAGCCGATTTTGAAAATTTATCGGTTATGAGTTTGTATCTACCGTCAGGAACAAATATTGATCGATTGGAACATAAGTTTAAATACATGGATGATTTTCACAATTATATAATGCATTTAAAAAAAGACACTCCAAATTTGGTTATTTGTGGGGACTATAATATTTGCCATGAAGCAATAGACATTCATGATCCAATTCGTAACCAAACTGTATCAGGATTTTTACCTCAAGAGCGCGCTTGGCTTGATGCATTTATAAATTCGGGCTTTATAGATAGTTTTAGACATTTTAATAAAGAGCCTCATAATTATTCTTGGTGGAGCTATAGAGCAGGAGCAAGAGGAAACAATAAAGGTTGGCGTATTGATTACAATTTAGTTAGCGAAAATTTAAAAGAAAGAATGATTCGAGCAGTAATTTTACCAGAAGCAAAACATTCAGACCATTGTCCAATAATGGTGGAAATAAATTAAAAATTAAACACCCAAATTCTAACATATAATTAAACAAAAAATGATAAAAAAAATCTCCTTAGGACTGTTAGTATTAGTACTTTCTACTTCTTGTGTATCTAAAAAAATATACCAAGATTTAGAAAATAAATTTGCTGATTTAAAGAAAGAAAATCGAAAATTAGCTGATGATAATGAAGAATTAAATAAAGTTAAAAATCAATTAGAACTTGATGGAAGTAAGCTTAAGGTAGAATTTGATAAGCTTAAAGCAGATTATGAAAAATTACAAGCAAATTGTGCTGCAACCGAAAAGAGTTTAAAAACGTTGCAAGCTTCATATAATGCTTTAGAAAAAGACAGTAATGAAGCGCTTACGGCAAACATAAATAAAAACAGAGAATTGTTAGCTCAGCTTGAAGCAAAAGAAAAAGCAATGGCTGCAGAACAAGCGCGATTGAATAAATTAAAAGCCGATTTAGAAGCCAGCTCAAAAAGATTAAGTGAATTAGAGGCATACATAGCGGCCAAAGATGCAACTATGAAAAAACTGAAAGAAACATTATTAAAATCTTTAAAAGCATTTGACGGAAAAGGATTAACCGTTTATGAAAAAGATGGAAAAGTATATGTTTCTATGGAAAACAAATTATTATTCCAAACAGGAAGTTGGGCAGTAAATAGCGAGGGAAAAACTGCCGTAGTTGAGGTTGGAAAAGTATTAGCTCAAAATCCGGAACTTTCAGTATTAATTGAAGGCCATACAGATGATGACAAAATCACAGGAAATCTTGGTGGAGGAATTGAAAATAACTGGGATTTATCTACCAAAAGAGCAACAGCAATTGTAAATATCCTTTCGGAAAATAAAGGAATAAATAAACAAAATCTTACTGCAGCAGGCCGAGGAGAATTTGCACCACTAATGAGTAATGATACTCAAGAGGGGAAAGCTAAAAATAGAAGAATTGAAATTATTCTTACTCCAAAATTAGATGAAATATCTAAAATGTTAAAAGACTTCTAAAAGTTAAATATTTTTAAATAAAAAAAGGCTCTAAGTTTCTTAGGGTCTTTTTTATTGTTTTAATTTTGTTTAACAAATGTTAGCCATTTAAAGTCTTTTTTAAAATGTACTTTTGCAATTCAAATTCTTTATTCTACAAATGAATTATATCTTACTTCCAAATTCCGAGTTAAAAGTTAGTACGATTTGTCTGGGCACTATGACTTTTGGTAATCAAAATACCGAAGCCGAAGCGCATGCTCAGTTGGATTATGCAATCGACAAAGGCATAAATTTTATTGATACTGCCGAAATGTATCCTATTGGCGGAAACGCTCAAATAGTTGGAAGTACCGAAAGACATATTGGGAGTTGGTTGCATAAAATTGGCTCTTCAGAAAGAGATAAATTGGTAATTGCAACGAAAATTGCAGGTCCAAATCGCGGCTTGGAATATATTCGTCAGCCGTTAGATTTTTCTAAAAAAAGCATCCATGATGCAGTAAACTTGAGTTTAAAAAATTTACAAATCGACACTATTGATTTGTATCAAATGCATTGGCCAGAGCGCATTATGAACATGTTTGGCCAACGAGGGTTAACTCAAATTGACACCAATTGGGAAGACAATATTTTCGAAGTTTTAACCATTTTTGACGGATTGATTAAAGAAGGCAAAATAAAAAACATTGGTGTTTCAAATGAAAACCCATATGGAGTTATGCGTTTTTTGCAAGAAAGTGAAAAACATACTTTGCCAAGGATATCTACGATTCAAAATCCCTATTCGTTATTAAACAGATTGTATGAAGTTGGACTTTCTGAGGTTTGTATGCGAGAAAATCTGGGCTTATTAGCTTATTCACCTCTTGGTTTTGGATCACTTTCTGGAAAATATTTGGCTGAAGTTAAACCTGAATACCGAATGGCAAAATTTCCCCAGTTTACAAGATATACAAGTGAGAATTGCACGAAAGCTATTAAATTATACAAAGAATTAGCCGAAGCAAATAATTTGACACTTGCTCAAATGGCAATAGCATTTGTGAATCAGCAAAATGTAGTATCTTCAACAATTATTGGAGCCACCTCAATGGAACAATTGAAAGAGAATATTGAGGCTTTTGAGGTCGTTTTATCGCCTGAAATCCTTTCTGAAACTAATAAAATTCAAGAGTTAATTCCGAATCCTGCTCCGTAATAATTCAATTTTTTTATTCAATCATCAATTTTTTTGAATAACTAACTCCATTTTCGGTTTCGACGGAAACCATATAAATGCCTTTAGTTAGTGATGCTATTGAAATTGTGTTTTCCGGATTATTTTCTAATTTTTGAGATAAAAGTAATTTGCCAGTTAAATCGAAAATCGCAATTTTTGTTGCTAGATTATCGTTAGATAATTTAATTGAAATAGAATTTTTGGCAGGGTTTGGGAATAATGAAAATTCATTTATTTCATAATCCAAAGTTCCAAAAGAAGCATCTTGAATCTTAAAAATAATTCCAGAGGTAATTCCAGCTACATACAATTCGCCCGAAACATCTTCACCAAAAGTGGCAAAATTATTTCCTGAGAAAGCAGAAGTTGTAGTAATTGTCCCGGCACTATTTATCATTCTAATTTTGTCGTCACAATAGTCGGTAAAGAAGTATTTATTTTGAAAATTGGGATATAAAGTACCAGTATAAACATAACCTCCAGTAACCGAACAGGCCCCTCCAGATCGAGAATATTGAACAAAAGGGAATGTCATGGTGCTAGAAGGAGCACATCCCGTTGTATTGTAGTTTGAATTTCCTTCATAACAACGCCATCCAAAATTTATCCCTGAATTAGGTAACGGACTTGAAATTTTATTAACTTCCTCAATGGCATTCTGTCCAACATCAGCTATCCATAAATCACCATTCAATCTGTTAAAAGAAAATTTCCAAGGATTTCTTAGGCCAATTGCCCAAATTTCATCGTTTCCAGCTATACCAATATATGGATTTGTGGCAGGATTTGTATAAAATGGTGCTGCCGATGAATTTACATCTATACGCAGCATTTTCCCTAGATTATCCAATATATTTTGAGATCGATTTCCTGGGTCACCTCCACTTCCTCCATCACCCATGCCAATATATAAATAGCCATCAGCCCCAAATTTTATAGTGCCACCATTATGATTTGTAAAAGGTTGCGCTATGGTCATTAATATTGTTCCTGTTGTATTCGCAACATTTGGATTTGCACTAACACTATATCTTGCAATAACCGTATTTCCTGCTGTATTGGTATAATTTACAAAGAAATAACCATTAGATGCATAGTTTGGGTGAAATGCCAAACCCAATAATCCGCGTTCGCCCCCCGTACTAATTATCGATGATAAATTTAAAAAGGGAGTTGCATTTGTTGTTCCATTAGCATTTAATATTTTAATTAACCCTCCTTGTTGTACCACAAATAATCTTGAGTCACCTGCATGAGTAATTTCTACTGGATTTGAAAAACCAGTTGCAAATTGTGTCAAGGATATGATTTGAGAATTGCCAAAAAAAGACATTATTATCATACCTATAAGTAAAATATTTTTCATAGTTATTTGATTTAGTATTTGTAAAATTATTAAAAGTAATTATAAATTATTAATCAATAACGACTTAATTAAAATATAAAAATAAAATTAGTGTTATCAACCAAATAAATGCTCGGCTACTTCTTCTATTTTTGAAACCAATACAATTTTGATGATTGCATTTTTGATTGAAATTTTATTGTATTTGGATACAAATATAGTAGCAAAACCAAGTTTTTCGGCTTCTTGAATGCGTTGTTCCACTCGGTTTACCGGACGAATTTCCCCCGAAAGACCAATTTCTCCTGCAAAACAAAAGTCTTTTCCAACGGCTATATCTTCATTAGAAGATAAGATGGCAGCTACAACGGCTAAGTCAATTGCAGGGTCATCTACCGATATTCCACCGGTAACATTTAAGAACACATCTTTAGTTCCTAATCGAAATCCGGCACGTTTTTCTAAAACCGCTAAAAGCATGTTCAATCTTTTAGCATTGTATCCAGTGGTACTTCGTTGTGGTGTGCCATAAACAGCTGTTGATACTAAAGCTTGAATTTCAATCATCAACGGGCGCATGCCTTCTAGAGTTGAGGCTATGGCGGTTCCCGAAAGTTCTTCTTCGCGGTGCGAAAGTAATATTTCGGATGGATTAGAAACTTCTCTTAATCCAGAGCCTAACATTTCATAAATCCCCAATTCTGCAGTAGACCCAAATCGGTTTTTTAAACTGCGAAGAATTCGATACACATGATTTCGATCGCCTTCAAATTGCAAAACGGTATCTACCATATGCTCTAAAATCTTTGGTCCCGCAATGGTTCCATCTTTAGTAATGTGTCCAATTAATATAACAGGAACATTTGTTTCTTTGGCAAATTTGATTAACTCGGCTGTACATTCTCTAATTTGAGAAATGCTTCCAGCAGTCGATTCAATGTAATCCGTATGCAGCGTTTGAATGGAATCTATAATTACAATTTCAGGATTAATTTCTTGAATCTGCTGAAAAATATTTTGTGTTTTGGTTTCGGTTAAAATGTAGCAATTATCGCCATTTGGGGTAATTCTTTCGGCGCGCATTTTTATTTGCTTCTGACTTTCTTCTCCCGAAACGTATAAAGTTTTGTAAGGTAATTTTAAAGAAATTTGAAGTAATAAAGTACTTTTTCCTATTCCGGGCTCACCGCCAAGTAGAGTTAAAGATCCTGGTACAATTCCGCCTCCAAGCACTCGATTTAATTCTCCATCAAGTGTGTTTAAACGCACTTCTTGTGAAGAATCTATTTCTTTAATTTTTAAAGGTTTGGCTGCTTTTCTAACTTCTGTTGTTGGCTTCCATCCACTTTTTTCTTCTTTCTGAATTATTTCTTCCACAATGGTGTTCCACTCCTTGCAAGCATTGCATTGTCCTTGCCATTTAGCAAATTGGGTGCCACAATTTTGGCAGAAAAATGAAGTTTTCAGTTTTGCCATTATTTTTTTAATTGTGCTTTAAGTTCTGTAGCTTTATCTAGCATCATGTCTTTGGTCAAACTACCAACTGGTTGTAACTGAAAAGCATTTAGGTAATAACGAGCAGCATTTTTTAAATCTCCTGTATTCTCATAAAATAAGGCCATTTGGTAATCACCAAGCATTGTTTTTGGATACATTTTACGAGAAAGTTGAGCTAATTGTTCCAGTTCTGGATATGCTTTATTCTTTAATATTGCTGCTTCAATAGCTTTAAAATCGTTGATTCGTATATTTAATTTAATACTTAATGTTTTTTCCAATATGTCATATTTATTTTTTAAATAGTTTACATATCCCGATTCTAATTTTACAATTTTTTCTTGAAATTCGGTTGTAGAAATAGGTTGGTAAGTAGAAAAAAAATGATATAATGCACTAGGTATAGAATACAAAACAAGCGAATAATGCGATGCTTCTTTGAAGTCATCATATTTATAATTCAAACTCGGATTTACAACTGCTTTAATATTGGTATCCAAAGCCGTAATTTTCTCTTTCATTTTTTTGATATCGCCATCTGAAGACGATTGATAGTAAAAAATATTTTGCTTAAAACCTGCTAATCGTTCTGCGATTCTAGTTTCCATTTCTAGCCCAAGTTCTGGACTCAATGAAATGTAAGCATTAAATAATGGGGCATCTTTATATAAATATAAATTAAGAAAGCTAGCCGTAACATCGTGACCTGCTATAATTTTAAATGGTGAGATTCTATATTTTTTTTGAAGATACGGAATTAATTCCCCGCCAATGAATTCAAAAAAATCTGCTCCTGATCCTTCTGGCAATCCAGATGCTTCATCTAATGCGCAATCGGCATCTCGTTCTTTATCTTGAGATAAACCAACAATGATTAACTCAGGTAAATCATCCCAATAGTAACCATATTTTATAGCTCCTTCAAATGGATCAAATAAGTAATCACCATCCAGTAAAAACAATAACGGATAAGTCCTTTTTGGATCTATTTTATATGATGGAGGTATGGATACGGTAAGTTCTCTGTATAAATTTTGGGATTTAACAAAAACACTATCACTTATTTTTTGCGAGTATCCAAAAGACCCAAAAATAAACAGTAATATAATTAAGACTTTTTTCATGTAAATATTAAATTAGTAATTCAAAAAAACAAACCCGTTTTAAAAACAAGCAAGATAAGAATTATTTTCTATTTACAACAGGGAGCATAATAAAGGAAAGTACTCCTAAAAATATGATTAAAAGCATTTGTGAAGTCCAAATAATCCAACCAAAAGCAGTACCTGCTGGTTCTGCAATGGTATAGAACAATAATATTTTAGAAGTTAGGAAAGGGTAGGCTCCAAAGCCGCTATTGGTAAAAGCAATGGCTATACTTCCTACAACAAACGAGGTGATTATTGCGCCTACACTTAGTGTAGAAGTTTCAGGAATTACCTTAGTGGCAATAAAATAAGTTACCATGTAAGAAACCCAAATTAGAATGGTTTGAAAAAAGTAGGCCCCTTTTTTTTCCATGTGAAATGCACTCAACAGCCCTTCTTTTAAGCCCGATATTTTTTCTTTAAAAACCAATACCATTTTGATTTTTGAATATTTGTAAATCAAGAATAAGGCAATTAATGATAGTGTTCCAGCTATAAATAAAATTGCTAAAAGTTGCATTGGAATTTTATCTATGATGAAAGATTTTACTACATCATATTGCAAAACAACCGCAAGTAGCATAAAAAACAACAAGAAGAAAATATCAATAATTCTTTCGGCAACAATAGTCCCAAATCCTTTGTCAAATGGTATTTCGTTGTATTTTTTTACAATTACTGCTCTTGAAATCTCCCCCGATTTAGGAACGGTTAAATTCAATAAGTAACCTATATTTACCGCCATGAAATTATTGGCAAAAGTAGAATCATAACCAAGATGATCCAACATGTACTTCCATCGGTAGGCTCTTAGAGTGTTTCCTATAAATCCAACAATAACCGATAGAAAAACATAGAAATAATTAGCGTTTTTGAAATAGCCAACAATCTCCTGAATTTGGGCTTCGGTAAATTTATTATATTGGTATATAATGATGAGCATTCCTAAGAAAATAGGAACTGTAATTGATAACCATTTACTTAGCTGAGCTTTCAAGGTTTATTTCAAGGAATTATCGTTTTCATTAGGAAAAACGAGCCAAGGTTTGAAAGTTTTTGCCTCTTCAAAGTCTAAAGTGGCATAAGAAATAATGATGATGATGTCACCCGCATGTACCTTTCTAGCGGCTGGTCCATTAAGGGTAATCTCGCCTGAATTTCTTGCTCCTTTTATAGCATACGTTTCAAAACGCTCTCCATTATTAATATTTACAATAGCTACTTTTTCACCTTCAATTAGGTTGGAAGCTTCCATTAATACTTCGTCGATAGTGATACTACCTATATAGTTTAAATCAGCGCCAGTAACTTTAACGCGATGAATTTTTGATTTTACAACTTGAATTTGCATAGGGCAAAGTTAAATTATTTTAATGAAATAGTATCAATCAATCTTATTTTATTGACAAAAACAGCAATAAATGCGCGATAATTTTTATGGGATTCTTTCGAAATGCAAGAAATTAAAGTTTCTTCATCGGCAATTTCAAAATATTCTAGTTCAAAATTGGGAATTTTCTCAAATTCTTTAGAAACAAATTCTCTAACCGATTGGCAATTTTCGGTTGAAAAAAGCGCTTTTGCTTCGTTAAGAATTTTATAAATAACTGAAGCCTTTTCTCTTTCTTCTTGGGTAAGGCGCTCATTTCTCGAACTCATGGCTAAGCCATTCGATTCTCTATAAATTGGACATTCAATAATAGTTACAGGGAACTTCTCTTTTTCTACTAATTTTTTTATGATTTGCAGCTGCTGAAAATCTTTTTCTCCAAAATAGGCATTATTTGGTTTTACAATTTCGAACAACCGTTTAACAACTGTGCCAACACCGTCAAAATGACCAGCTCTAAATTTACCTTCCATTTGGTGTTCTAATCCATCAAAATCAAATTGTTTAGAGGTGGTGTTTCCTTCATAAATATCATCAACTGATGGTGCATACACTAAGATTTCCGAAGAAATTGATTTTATTTTTTCGATATCTTTCTCCAGTGTTCGCGGATATTTTTCAAGATCTTCTGGGTTGTTAAATTGAGTTGGATTGACAAAAATACTAATTACAGTGTGGTTGTTATTATTAATTGAAATTTCTAATAAAGACAAATGGCCCATGTGTAATGCGCCCATAGTAGGGACAAAACCAATTCTTGAATTGGCAGTAGAAATTCTCTGCAAGTGTTGAGTCAATTCTACTTTGTTATTAAAAATGAGCATGTCTAATAGATTAAAAAAGGTTACAAACTTAGTAATTTAGTGATTATCTGCATAAATTTTTGTATTTTTGCCTGTTTTTTATTGCCAATAAGTAAATAATAGTTTTTATGAAGGACAAGAGAATATTGTATGTTTCATCTGAGGTAGTGCCTTATTTGGCTGAGAATGAAGTTTCTCTAATGTCTTATGACGTGCCAAAAATGATAAATGATCAAGAGGGGCAAATTAGAATTTTTATGCCAAGGTATGGAAATATAAATGAAAGAAGACACCAATTGCATGAGGTTATTCGTTTGTCGGGAATGAATTTAGTGGTGAATGATGTAGATATGCCTTTAATAATCAAAGTGGCTTCCATTCCAAAAGAGAGAATACAGGTTTATTTTATTGATAATGACGAGTATTTTAAAAGAAAAGCAACTTTTTCAGATGAAGATGGTGTTTTATATCCTGATAATGATGAGCGTGCTATTTTCTTTGCAAAGGGAGTAGTTGAAACCGTAAAAAAATTAAATTGGGTTCCCGATATTATTCATGTTCACGGTTGGATGGCATCGATGCTTCCGGTTTACATGAAACATTTTTACAAAGACGAAGCGTTATTTTCAGAAACAAAAATTGTTACTTCAGTATATGGGCAATCTTTTGATGAAAGCTTAGACGCAGAAATGGTTAATAAAATCAAATTTGATCAAATTCCATCTGAGGCTATTTCTTATTTGGAATTACCAAATTATGAAAACCTTATTAAAACTTCTATAGCACATTCTGATGCGGTGATTATTGCTTCAGAAAATCTTTCTCCAAGTTTAACAAAATTTATAGAATCTTCGAAAAAACCTTTTTTACCTTTCGCTCCGAAAGATAAATTTGCAGAAGCATATACTAGTTTTTATAAAAAGATGTTATAATATTATTACAACAAAAACATGAAATTTAATTTCTTATTTAAATCATTATTTTCCTTATTTTTAATTCTTTCATTAATTTCTTGTGACAAAGACATCAATGAAATTGGTTCTGGAATTCTTGGAGACGAACACTATGGTATGGATGTAGCGAATTATAATGTAACGGCATACAATCAAATTCTTGGTCCAGTTCAAACTAATAATTTAAACGTTAACCAATTTGGTTTTTATAATAGTCCAATATTTGGAAAAACAACTGCAAGCTTTGTTAGTCAAGTAACTATGGCAGTTGAAAATCCAACTTTTTATACTCCAGTAATTGACTCTGTTTACTTGTATGTACCTTATTTTAGTAAATTTGTAAGCACAGATGATTCAGGAAATAGTACATACACTTTAGATTCTCTTAAAGGGTCTGGTAAAATAAAGTTAAGCGTTTATGAGTCAACAAAATTTTTAGAAAGTTTAGATCCAAATACAGGATTTCAACAAGTTCAAAAATATTACTCTAATCAACAAGCCGATTTTGATGCTAATAATGGCGGAGTATTATTAAATAATGATAATAAAAGTGTTTTTGATCATACGGTTATTGACAATAGTCAAAACGAAAAATTTGTATTTAGTGAAAAACAAATAAAATTTTATAAAAAAAATCCAGATGGCACCCCAGGATATACAAATGTAGCAGAAAGAAAAGCGCCGGGGATGTTATTAAATTTAGACAAAGCTTTTTTTACATCTAAAATTTTACAAGCTCCTGCCGGGAAATTATACAATAACAATACTTTTAAAACTTATTTTAAAGGATTGTATTTTAAAGTAGAGAATGCCGCAGAATCACCCAACCAAGGAACTCTTGCAATGATGAATTTTACCGCAGGTGTAATTACCATTGTATATCGTGATAAAGTTTCCCCTACAGATACAGCAGCTCCGGTTAGAAAAATAATGAATTTGAATCTTGCAGGAAATTGCGTGAATTTATTAAATAATGAAAATTCTTTTCCAGGTTTTGTAACTCCTAATCCTGTTAATGGTGATAGAAATCTCTTCCTTAAAGGTGGTGATGGTTCAATGGCCATTATTGATTTATTTGATAAAACCGATAATATTAGTTACGATAAAACAGATGGGCATTTAATTAATTCACCAAATGGTGTTTCTGATGAATTAGATAATCTAAGAAATCCAGCAGGCGGTAGAAAAAAATGGTTAATAAATGATGCAAATTTAACCTTCTTCATTAATAAAAATGCTATGACAAATGCTATCGAACCAAATAGAATTTTTCTATATGATTTAACTAACAAAAGACCATTAATTGACTTTTTTTCAGATTTTACAACTTCTTTTATTAATTCAAAATACAGTAAACTAATTTATGGAGGTATATTGTCAACTGAAAAAGGTAAAATCGTAAATGCAAAATCGAATGAAAGAGGGACATTTTACAAAGTAAATATTACAAATCATATTAGGAATTTAATTAAATACGGAGGAGTTGGTGTTACTAAAGATTCTACCAATGTGCGTTTAGGATTAGTAGTAACAGAAAATATTAATGTTGCCAGCAACTTTTTTTTAAAAAATCCTTTTTCAAGTGGAACAGGAAGTAATTTATTTCAAAGCAAATACATTCCGGCAATGTCTATTGTAAATCCTTTAGGAACCGTTTTATATGGTAGTAATATTCCTCCAGGAGACTCTGACTATGATAAAAGAATAAAATTACAAATCTATTATACAAAACCAGAATAATATATAAATCTTTATGTGTGGAATTGTTGGATATATTGGTCATCGTGAAGCATACCCTATTGTAATTAAAGGGTTAAAACGCCTTGAATATAGAGGTTATGACAGTGCTGGCTTAATGCTTTATGACGGAGAAAATTTAAAGATCTCCAAAACTAAAGGGAAGGTATCTGATCTTGAGGATAAATCAAATTTAGATATTACAATAAACGGCACCATTGGAATTGGCCATACAAGATGGGCAACTCATGGTATTCCTAATAATGTTAATTCACATCCACATGTATCTAATTCTGGTGATATTTGTATTGTTCACAATGGAATTATTGAAAATTATGAGCCACTAAAAAAAGAACTAATTAAGAGAGGTTATGTTTTTTCTTCTGATACAGATACCGAAGTATTGGTAAATCTTATAGAAGAGGTTCAGAAAAAAGAAAATATTAAACTGGGTAAAGCAGTTCAAATTGCGTTAAACCAAGTTGTGGGAGCTTATGCAATATGTGTATTCGACAAGAAAAAACCTGATGAAATTGTAGTCGCACGCCTTGGAAGTCCTTTGGCAATTGGTGTTGGAGAAAATGAATTTTTCATTGCTTCTGATGCTACTCCATTTATAGAATACACTACAAATGCAATTTATTTGGAAGATGAAGAAATGGCAATCGTAAGATTAACTAAGCCATTAAAAATTCGAAGAATCAAAGATGATGCTTTAGTAGATCCTTATATACAAGAGTTGCAAATGAATTTGGAACAAATTGAAAAAGGGGGTTACGATCATTTTATGCTTAAGGAAATTTATGAGCAACCCAATGTAATTAAAGACACTTATAGAGGTAGACTTCATTCTAATTCTGGGATAATTCAAATGTCGGGTGTTGAAGATAATTTGGATAAATTTATAAACGCAGATAGAATAATAATAATTGCATGTGGCACTTCATGGCATGCCGGATTGGTTGCAGAATATGTAATTGAAGAGTTTACAAGAATACCTGTAGAGGTTGAATACGCATCTGAATTTAGATATAGAAACCCAATTATTACCTCCAAAGATATAGTAATTGCTATATCTCAATCAGGTGAAACTGCCGATACTTTAGCAGCAATAAAATTGGCTAAAGAAAAAGGTGCTTTTGTTTTTGGAGTTTGTAATGTGGTAGGTTCTTCTATCTCTCGAGAAACTCATGCAGGCGCATATACACATGCTGGTCCAGAAATTGGAGTGGCTTCAACAAAAGCATTCACTACACAAATTACAGTGCTTACCATGATGGCTTTGCGTTTGGCTAAAGCAAAAGGAACATTAACTACATCGGATTATTTTAGATACCTACAAGAATTAGAATTAATTCCAGAAAAAGTTACGGAAACATTAGAAATTAATGATATTGCTAAACAAATAGCTACAATATATAAAGATGCTACCAATTGTTTGTATTTAGGTAGAGGTTATAATTTCCCTGTAGCTTTAGAAGGAGCCTTAAAATTAAAAGAAATATCCTATATTCATGCAGAAGGGTATCCAGCTGCCGAAATGAAACACGGTCCTATTGCTCTTATTGATGAGAAAATGCCAGTAATTGTTATTGCACCTAAACAAGGACATTATGACAAAGTTGTAAGTAATATTCAGGAAATTAAATCGCGAAGCGGGAAAATAATTGCCGTAGTTACTAAAGGGGATAGCCAAGTAAAAGAATTGGCAGATCATGTAATTGAAATTCCAGAAACTTCAGATGCTTTATCTCCATTATTAACCACAATTCCATTACAATTATTGTCCTATCATATTGCTGTAATGCGAGGTTGTAATGTAGACCAGCCAAGAAATCTAGCAAAATCAGTTACAGTAGAATAAAAATATACTTTGTTAACAAAAAAAGCGAAACAGAAATGTTTCGCTTTTTTTGTTTTCATTGATAATTTTAAAAATAATTATATCATTTTTTATTAATTTAAAAAAAATTTGTACTTTGGCTACTTAAACCAACTAAAATTAAACCTAATGAAGATTTATTATTTTATTTTGACATTGTTTTTTTGCAGCATATCTTTTGCTCAAAACACAATTTCAGGTTCAGTAAAAGACGCTAAAAACGAACCGATTCCTGGTGTAAACGTAAAAGTTTCAGGTGAGTCACTTGGCGCAATAACTGATGCAACAGGAAAATTTGTATTAAAAACACCTGCAAAAGTTCCATTTACAATTGAAGTTTCAAGTATTGGATTTGCGGCGCAAAAAATACAAATAACTTCTCTTTCTAAAAAAGTAGAAGTAGTATTATTAATGGAAGACACCAAGTTGGATGACATTGTAGTTTCTGCTTCTAGAACACCAGAGCGAATTAAAGAATCTCCGGTTACTATTGAAAGAATGACGATTAGAGACATCAAAAAATCTGCCTCTCCAACATTTTATGATGGATTAGAGAATCTTAAAGAAGTCCAAATGAATACTAGTAGTATGTCATTTAAATCTATTAATACCCGTGGATTTGCTACAGTTGCAAATACGCGTTTTATGCAACTAGTAGACGGTATGGATAATTCTTCCCCATTATTGAACTTTGTGATCGGAAATATGATTGGTATTTCTGAAATAGATGTTCAAAGTGTAGAGTTACTTCCAGGAGCATCTTCTGCTCTTTATGGTGCAAATGCATTTAATGGTATTTTATTTATGAACAGTAAAAGCCCGTTTACAAGCCAAGGAGTAACTGCTTATGTTAAATACGGTCAAACCTCTCAGCAAGCTGCTGGTACTAATGACTATACTGATTATGGAGTTCGAATTGCGCATGCTTTTGATAAGCACTTTGCTGCAAAAGCAAACTTTTCTTTTTTAAATGCTACCGATTGGTTTGCGACAGACTATAGAGATTTAAATAACCCAGGAAAAGACAGGTCTTTTCATAACTATAATGGTCTTAATGTATATGGTGATGAGGCTTCTACTAACCTAAGAAATGTTGGTCAGACTTTAGCTAATTTAGGAATACTTCCTGCTTCAGCTGTTAACTTATTACCAAATTATAATGTAAGTAGAACAGGGTACAATGAGATCGACTTGACAGACAATAAAGTAAGAAATGCTAAGGTTGATTTCTCTTTACATGCAAGACCTTTTGGAAATGAAAAATTAGAAATTATATGGCAAAGTAAATTTGGTTTCGGAAATACCGTATACCAAGGAGCTAACAGATATTACTTGAATGACTTCTTTATGCAACAACATAAATTAGAATTTAAAGGAAAAAATTTCTTCTTAAGAGGGTACACAACAACTGAAGATGGAGGTAATTCCTATGATATGTTGTTTACAGCATTAAATGTAAACAGAGCATGGAAAAGTGATTCCACTTGGTTTGGTCAATATGCAGGACAATTTGTTCAGTCTACATTAGGAGGAGCAACTCCAGCTCAAGCGCACGCTGCTGCAAGAGCAGTTGCAGATACTGGCAGGTTAATTCCTGGTACTGATGCATTTAAATCGGCTTTTAATAAAGTAATTTCTAATCCAGATGTGCTTTCTGGATCTAAATTAGTTGATAATTCAAGAATTTATCATTCAGATGCAAATTACAATTTTAAAGATGATTTTAAACCAGTTGAAATTCAAGTTGGTGGGTCTTTTAGACAATATCAATTGAATTCTTACGGAAGAATTTACACGGATGCTAATGGTCCTATTTATTATAATGAATATGGAATATATACACAAGCGCAAAAGAAATTAATGGACGATCGTTTGAAACTTACAGGTTCTATTCGTTATGACAAGTCTCAAAACTTTGATGGAAATTACTCTCCAAGAATCTCTGCAGTATACTCTGCTGGATCACAAAAAAACCACACATTTAGAGGGTCTTTCCAAACAGGTTTCCGTAATCCAACTACACAAGATCAATACATTGGATTTAATGTAGGAAGTGCCGTATTAGTTGGTTCTGCTCCTGATAACTTAATTAGATATTCTGAAACATTACCTGTTGCTACCCCAGTAGGACAAGCATTTGCTGGAGGAACTACTGTTGTTATGACCGGTGTTAATGCTTACAATAACTCATATACTGCTGCATCAGTTCAAGCATTTGCAGCTTTAGCTGGATCTAATCCTGTTGCTGCTGCTGCTTTATTAAAAAAATCTAATGCAGGTTTAGTTAAACCAGAAACGGTAAAAGCTATTGAATTAGGTTATAGAGGTCAAATTAAAGGATTTTCATTTGATGTAAATGGTTATTATAATGTTTATAATGATTTCTTAGGAAACCTAACAGTTGTTGCTCCATTATATGGAAAAGCAGTAGATAATCCAAATATTGCTGGCGGACCAACTGATTTAGGCGCACAATCAGTACATGCATTAACAAATGGAAACACTAGAGCTTATCAATTATACACTAATACCAACATTGAAATCAACTCTTTAGGAGTTGGATTAGGAGTTTCTAAAAAAGTGTATAAAGATTTTGAATTAAGTGCTAATTATAACTATGCTCAATTTGATTTTGATCAATCTAAAGACCCAAGCTTTGAAGCCGGATTTAATACTCCAAAACATAGAGCTAAAGCGTCAATTAGTAATGATAAATTATTCAAAAATTTTGGTTTTAATTTAAGCGCAAGATGGAATGACGAGTACAAATGGGAATCTACATTTGCTGATGGTATGATTGATGCTGCTACTGTAATTGATGCTCAAGTTAGCTACTCGCTTCCAAAATTAAAATCAGTTCTTAAAATAGGAGCTGCAAATCTTGGTGGAAATGAATACCGACAAGTTCTTGGAGCTGGATTAATTGGGCAACAATACTTTGCATCTTTAACTATCAATCCTTAATTTCAATAATAACTAATATTAAACTATTATGATAAAAAATATAAAATGGCTATTCTTGGTTTCGTTAACCCTTGTAGCTTGTAATAATGATGATGAAGTAACTGCTGATGCAAATTCATCAGATGGTTTACCATTAACTTCAGGGAGTGCAAACTTTTCTAAATATGTTGCATTAGGAAACTCTTTAACTGCTGGATTTAGTGATGGAGCTCTTTTTATTGAAGGTCAAAAAGGAGCTTACCCTGCACTTATGGCTGAGCAATTTGCATTAGTTGGTGGAGGAAGTTTTACTACTCCATTTATGGCAGATAACGTGGGTGGATTTAAAATAGGGGGAACCGTAGTTAGCGGACCTAGACTTTATTACACTGGTATTTCAAGCGCGCCTTTAGCGCCTGCTCCTGGAACTCCAAGTACTGAAATTTTAAATCGCTTAACAGGAGCATTTAATAATATGGGTGTACCTGGTGCAAAAAGCTTTCATTTAGTTTCTAATTCATATGGAAATCCTGTAGGAATTGGCACAACAGCAAATCCATATTTTGTGCGTTTTGCTTCTTCAGCTACCGCAACTGTTTTAGGTGATGCTGTAGCTCAAAACCCAACATTTTTCTCTCTTTGGATAGGGAATAATGATGTTTTATCTTATGCTACATCAGGTGGGACCGGCACAAATCAACTAGGAAATACAAATCCAGCTACTTATGGCTCAAATGATATTACCGACCCAGGAGTTTTTGCTTCGGTTTATAATAATTTGGTTAACGGATTAACTGCTAATGGTGCTAAAGGTGTTGTTGCAAACATCCCTTATGTAAATTCAGCACCATTTTTTACAACAGTTCCAACTAATCCAATTCCTGGATTACCTGCTGCAAGTGCAGCACAGTTGAACCAATTGTTTGGAGCAATTAATCAAATTACAACTGCATTAAATCAACCAAGTAGATTTGCAACTTTAGTAGCAGATGATAACAATGCTGCAACAACAGAAAAAAATCCATTGCTTATTGTTGATGAAAGTTTACCAAATTTAGCTACCTTTATTACAGGAGCACTTACACCTACATTAGGTGCAACTACAGCTACTTTTTTAGGGAATTTATACGGTAGAGCTAGACATGCTAAAGGTACAGGATCAAGAGATTACATATTATTAACTGCACAAACAGTTATAGGTACAACTCAATCTGGTGTTCCAGCTCCTTTTAACACTGTTGGAGTTTCTTACCCAATGCAAGATAATACTACTTTAACTGCTGCTGAAACGGCAGAAGTAGTTGCAGCAACAGATGCTTACAACAGTTCAATTCAATCTATTGCTTCTGCAAAAGGTTTGGCGTTTGTAAATACAAATGCGGTTATGGCTCAAGTTGCAACCACAGGAGTTTCTTATAATGGATTTACCTTGAATTCCACTTTTGTAACTGGAAATGCTTTCTCATTAGACGGTGTTCACCCAAGTCCAAAAGGATATGCACTAATTGCTAATAAATTTATTGAAGCAATAAATGCTAAATACGGATCTAACCTAAAAGGGCCTAATGTAGGTAATTATAGATCGCTTTTCCCAGCAGTATTATAATTTTTCAAAATACATAAATTTTAAAACCACCAACTCAATTGGTGGTTTTTTTTATTAGCATAATATTGATTTCTTTATTATAAGTTGGATGCTCTAAAAAAAAGTCAAAAAAATCCTAAAAAAATCTCTTTTTGCTATTGATTTTCTATTTATAAAATTTATCTTTGCACTCTGAAAAAAGACATTATTTTTTCATTTCTAAATCGCTATTAAATAAATACATAAGCAATGTCAAAAGCAATAGGAAAAGTTTCTCAAATCATCGGACCAGTAGTTGACGTAGTATTCAACACTAAAGAGACCGAATTACCAAAAATTTACGATTCATTAGAAATCACTAAACAAGACGGTACTATTTTAGTATTAGAAGTACAATCTCACATTGGAGAAGACACCGTTCGAACTATTTCTATGGACTCTACAGACGGATTAAGTAGAGGTACTGATGTAGTATCAACTGGTAGTTCAATTCAAATGCCAATCGGTCCAGATGTTTACGGACGTTTGTTTAACGTTATTGGAGATGCTATTGACGGTTTAGGAAATTTACCAAAATCAGGAGATAACGGATTATCTATCCACCGTTCTGCTCCAAAATTTGAAGATTTATCAACCTCTTCAGAAGTATTATTCACCGGAATTAAAGTAATCGATTTGATTGAACCTTATGCAAAAGGAGGTAAAATTGGTTTGTTTGGTGGTGCTGGAGTTGGTAAAACAGTATTGATTCAAGAGTTAATTAACAATATCGCAAAAGGTCACGGTGGACTTTCAGTATTCGCAGGAGTAGGTGAAAGAACTCGTGAAGGAAATGACTTACTTCGTGAGATGTTAGAGTCAGGAATTATTAAATATGGAGAAGATTTCATGCACTCTATGGAAAATGGAGGATGGGATTTATCTAAAGTTGACAAACCAGGAATGAGAGAGTCAAAAGCTACTTTCGTTTTCGGTCAAATGAATGAGCCACCAGGAGCAAGAGCACGTGTTGCTTTATCAGGACTTTCTATCGCTGAATATTTCCGTGATGGAGCTGGATCAGATCAAGGTAAAGACGTACTTTTCTTCGTTGATAATATCTTCCGTTTTACACAAGCAGGTTCTGAGGTTTCGGCACTTTTAGGTCGTATGCCATCTGCGGTAGGATACCAACCAACATTAGCAACCGAAATGGGAGCGATGCAAGAGCGTATTACTTCAACTAAAAAAGGATCGATTACATCTGTTCAAGCGGTTTACGTACCTGCGGATGACTTAACAGATCCAGCACCGGCAACAACATTTGCCCACTTAGATGCAACAACAGTATTGTCTCGTAAAATTGCTGAGTTAGGTATCTATCCAGCGGTAGATCCACTAGATTCTACTTCAAGAATTTTAACTCCAGAAATTTTAGGTGCAGATCATTACAACTGTGCTCAAAGAGTAAAAGAGATTCTTCAAAAATATAAACAACTTCAAGATATCATTGCGATCCTTGGTATGGAAGAGTTATCTGAAGAAGATAAATTGGCAGTATCTAGAGCTCGTAGAGTTCAAAGATTCTTGTCTCAACCTTTCCATGTTGCTGAGCAATTTACAGGTATTCCTGGAGTATTAGTTGACATTAAAGATACCATCAAAGGATTTAACATGATTATTGATGGAGAATTAGATCACTTGCCAGAAGCTGCTTTCAACCTTAAAGGAACTATTGAAGACGCTATCGAAGCAGGACAAAAAATGTTAGCAGAAGCTTAATATAATTATGAATTATGAGTTATAAATTATGAGTTTCGACTCAACTTATAACTCATAACTCAAAACTCATAACTAATAATATGATTTTAGAAATAGTATCACCAGAAGCTACATTATTTAAAGGAGAGGTTATTTCGGTTTCTTTACCAGGAGTGGATGGGTCTTTTCAAATATTAAATAATCACGCACCAATAGTGTCCATTTTAAAACAAGGGACTGTAAAAATTACAGCGGCTAGTTTTGATTTCCAAAAAGAAGTAGAAAGTAAATTTACCAAAGTAAATGATCAAAACTTCAATTTAGAAATCAATTCAGGTACTATTGAAATGAAAGACAATAAAGTAATTGTTTTAGCCGACTAAGACAATTTGTAAATAAAACTTAAAAGCCAAGCAATTTTGTTTGGCTTTTTTTATTTTTGATAGATGAAAAATTTCCCAAAAGCACTTGCTCATAAACTACAACAGCGCGAAGCAAATTATGCCTTGCGGGAATTGCCATTTTCAAAAGATAATATCGATTTTGCTTCCAATGATTATTTGGGTTTTGCCAAGAATGAAACAATTTTTAATGAAACCCATGAGTATCTTGTGCAAAACAATCTAAAAGTGAATGGGGCAACTGGTTCTCGATTGATTTCTGGGAATCATTCTTTATATACCACCACCGAAAACTTTATAGCCAAGTTTCACGATGTTCCTGCAGCTTTAATTTTCAATTCGGGTTACGATGCCAATGTAGGTTTTTTTAGTTCGGTACCGCAGCGTAATGATGTAATTCTATATGATGAATTGTGTCATGCGTCCATTCGTGACGGAATTGCAATGAGTAATGCCAAATCCTATAAATTCCAACATAATGATTTAGAAGATTTAGAATCCATTATCAAACGTTGTCACACTGAGCCTGTCGAAGTGTATGTGGTAACCGAATCGGTCTTCTCAATGGATGGCGATTGCCCCAACCTGGAAGAATTGATTACAATTTCTAAAAAATACAATTGCCATTTAGTGATAGATGAAGCACATGCATTAGGCGTTTCTGGTGAAAGCGGAGAAGGATTGGTGCAAAGTTTGGGTTTTCAAAATGATGTATTTGCAAGAATCATAACCTTTGGAAAAGGACTAGGATGTCATGGTGCAGCTGTTTTAGGAAGTGACAAATTAAAAAGTTACTTAGTTAATTTTTCTCGAAGTTTTATTTATACCACTGGTTTATCACCACATTCGGTTGCTACTATTTTTATTGCCTATCAGCAGTTACAAAAAGAAAAAGTAGCGATGCAAAAGCTAAAGCAAAATATTCAATATTTCAACCAAGTTAAAACCCAAAACGGATTAAAATCGCTTTTTGTATACAGTAAATCGGCTATTCAATGCGCTATAATTCCCGGTAATGAAAAAGTAAAATCTATTGCCGCTAATTTGCAAGAAAATGGCTTTCACGTGAAAGCCATACTTTCACCAACGGTTCCCGAAGGACAAGAACGATTGCGATTTTGTTTGCATTCTTATAATTCGGAAGAAGAAATTTTCAATGTCTTACAATTGTTGAGTAACTTTGTATTTTAAAACTATGGAAAACTCTTTATTTACTCTAATTGGAAGATTTCAGTATTCTTCGGAAGCTATGATTTATAAAGGTAAATTAGAGTCGGAGGGTATTGAAGTATTTATGAGAGATGGCGCAACAATAGATGCAAATCCACTTTATAGCAATGCCGTTGGAGGAGTGAAATTATACGTTAACAATGAAGATGCAGATGCAGCGAACCAAATTTTATCTCAAATCAGTCCGTTTTCTCTAGACGATAACAATCAACTCATTAAGTGTCCGAAATGTAATGCCGAAAAAATAGAAATGATGACCACGGTTAAAGACATCAAATCATTTTTATTATTTGTTTTTTCAGCACTAATAAGTATTTTTCCATTTCATACGAAATACAAATACAAATGTCAAAATTGTAAATTTGAATTTAACTAAATGAAACTATTCATCACAGGAATCGGAACCGACGTTGGCAAAACCATAGCTGCTGCAATCATTACGCAGGCATTGGAAGCAGACTATTGGAAACCCATTCAAGCAGGAGATCTAGACAATTCGGATAGTCATAAAATTCAAAAATACATTTCGAATAATAAAACCCAAATTCACTCAAACAGCTACAAACTAAATACGCCTGCAAGTCCGCATTTGGCTGCAGCGATTGATGGAGCTTCAATTGACATCAAACAAATTAACGAGCCAAAAACCAAAAATCATTTAGTTATTGAAGGTGCCGGAGGATTGCTAGTTCCTTTAAATGATACCGATTGTATTATCGATTTAATTCAGAAGGAGTATAAAGTTATTTTGGTATCCCGACATTATTTAGGCAGCATCAATCACACTTTGTTGTCATTTGAAGCATTAAAAAATAGAAACATACCAATCGCCGGAATTCTATTTTCGGGAGGAGAAAATAAATCAACGGAAGCTATACTATTGGCCAAAACAAAAGCCAAATTCATTGGAAGAATAGAGGAAGAGCCTTACTTTGATGCTAATGTGATTCAGTATTATGCCGATGAATTCCGTGATAATTTATTAAAACTATAGATTCAAAAATCAAAAATCGTAATGAGCCTTTCCCAAAGAGATCAAAAACACAATTGGCATCCGTATACTCAGCATAAAACGGCTTCCCCTGCTGTTGCTATCACCAAAGGACAAGGAGCTTTGTTGTGGGATGAAAACGGGAAAGAATATATTGATGCGATTGCTTCTTGGTGGGTAAATCCCTACGGTCATTCCAATAAGTATATTGCCGATGCCATTTACAAGCAATTAACTTCTTTAGAACATGTTCTTTTTGGCGGATTCACACACGAACCTGCGGTGGTGTTGTCTGAGAAATTAATTGAAATTTTACCTTCCAATCAAAGGAAGCTATTTTATTCAGATAATGGTTCTACTGCCGTCGAAGTTGCAATAAAAACAGCATTACAATACAATTATAATAAAGGAATAAAAAAAACCAAAATTATAGCTTTTGAAGATGCTTTTCATGGAGATACATTTGGAGCAATGGCTACTAGTGGAATTACTTTTTTTACAGAGGCATTCAAAGGTTCACTTTTAGAAGTGGTTCGCATTCCAATTCCAACCATAGGTAACGAAGATAAATTAGTTCAAGTTCTAGAAAAACTTTTAAAAACCAACGAATTTGCCGCCTTTATATTTGAGCCATTAGTTCTAGGTGCAGCTGGAATGGTAATGTATTCGCCAGAAGTTTTAGATAAAATGATTGCGTTGTGCAAAGTCCATTCTGTTTTTACTATTGCCGACGAAGTCATGACAGGTTTTGGTAAAACTGGAAGGAATTTTGCAACTGATTATTTATTAAATAAACCTGACATGATGTGCTTGTCAAAAGCCTTAACTGGTGGCACCATTCCAATGGCAATTACCACTTTTACGCAAGAAATATACGACGGATTTTACGATTATGATATTAACAAAGCTTTATTCCATGGGCATACGTTTACAGCTAATCCGACAGGTTGCGCAGCGGCTCTAGCCAGTTTGGAATTATTGCAAATGCCCGAAATGCAAACAAATATAAAGAGGGTTAACCATTGCCATTTGGATTTTGAAAACAAAATAAAGAATCATCCTAAAGTAAGAACCACACGGGTACTAGGAGTAATATTTGCACTCGAAATAAAATCAGATAAAAAAGAAAGTTATTACGGCACCCTTCGAAATAAATTATATTATTTCTTTATAGAAAACGGAGTGATTTTGCGCCCTGTAGGAAATGTTGTTTATGTATTACCTCCATATGTAATTACTAATTGCCAATTGCAAAAAGTCTATCAAACTATCGAGGATGCATTAGAAATAATATAATTTTATAAAAAAAGCCCTTGCATTTGCAAGGGCTTTTTATTTTCTTAATGCTTGATTAGTATCTGTAGTATTCTGGTTTGAATGGACCTTCAACAGCTACACCAATATACTCTGCTTGATCTTGACGTAAAGTTTCTAATTCTACTCCCAATTTAGCTAAGTGTAATTTTGCTACTTTTTCATCCAAATGTTTTGGCAACATATACACTTCATTATTGTATGCAGCACTGTTATTCCATAATTCAATTTGAGCTAAAGTTTGGTTTGTAAAGGAGTTACTCATAACAAAACTTGGGTGACCTGTAGCACATCCTAAGTTAACCAAACGACCTTCAGCTAAGATGATAATGTCATTTCCGTTAACATTATAGATATCAACTTGAGGTTTTACTTCATTTTTGGTGTGACCAAAATTTTTGTTTAACCAAGCCATGTCAATTTCATTGTCAAAGTGACCAATATTACAAACAACCGTTTTGTCTTTCATTTTCTCAAAATGAGAACCTAAAACGATATCTTTATTACCAGTTGTAGTTACAATAATATCAGCAGTTCCAATAACAGTGTTTAATTTTTTCACTTCAAATCCGTCCATTGCTGCTTGAAGAGCACAAATAGGATCAATTTCAGTAACTGTTACAATAGAACCAGCACCTCTAAAAGAAGCCGCAGTTCCTTTTCCAACATCACCATATCCACAAACAATTACTCTTTTTCCAGCCAACATTAAGTCAGTAGCTCTTCGAACAGCATCTACTGCCGATTCTTTACAACCGTATTTGTTGTCAAATTTAGATTTAGTAACCGAATCATTAACATTAATTGCAGGCATTGGTAAAGTTCCCGCTTTTACTCTTTCATATAATCTGTGAACTCCAGTTGTAGTTTCTTCAGATAATCCTTTAATTCCAGCAACTAAGTGAGGGTATCTATCAATAACCATATTAGTTAAATCTCCACCATCATCCAAAATCATGTTTAATGGTTTTCTATCTTCACCAAAGAATAAAGTTTGCTCAATACACCAATCAAAATCTACTTCGTTCAAACCTTTCCAAGCATAAACTTGTATACCAGCAGCAGCAATAGCAGCAGCGGCTTGATCCTGTGTTGAGAAAATATTACAAGATGACCATGTAACTTCTGCACCAAGAGCAATTAAAGTTTCAATTAATACAGCAGTTTGTATGGTCATGTGTAAACATCCTGCAATACGAGCACCTTTTAGCGGTTGTTCGTTTTTGTATTCTGCTCTCAACGCCATTAAACCCGGCATTTCTGCTTCAGCCAATTCGATTTCTTTTCTTCCCCAAGCTGCAAGCGAAATATCTTTCACTTTAAAAGCTACATAAGGTAATGTTTGTGTACTCATCTATTATGTATATTTGTTTTTAATTTGGCGCAAAATTACAACATAGGTTTCGATTTTAATAATTTATTTTGAAATTTATGAAATGTTTATGTTCTTAAGCCACTGTAAAACAATAAAATACTAAATGCCTTTATACAAAGAAGTTATAATTAATCATACTACTACTCTATATCTTTGGAAAATAACCGAAGATTTGGAATGGTTTACAGATGTCGTTGAATTAAATAACTCTTCACAAAAGAGAATCAATTCGATGAAATCGGAAAGCCATCAAAAAGGATTTTTGGCAGTACGAATGTTATTACAACATCTTGGATACAACGATTTTGATTTGGAATACGACGCCAAGGGAAAGCCCTATTTAAAAGACGATAAATACATTTCTATTTCTCATTCTCATGAATTTTCAGCAATTGCTGTAAGCACACATTCAATTGGGATCGATTTAGAAATGGTAAAAGAAAAGACATTAAAAATTGCTTCCCGATTTATGGATGTTTCCCATTTAGAAAATTTATCCGATATAGAAAAAATTCAAAAAGCAACTGTTATTTGGGGAATTAAAGAGAGCATCTTCAAAATTAAAAGTATAGAAGGAATTAGTTTTACTAATCATATTTTTGAAAAAAAATTTAATTTGGAAGACAAAATAACTAAAGCACAATTGCGTTTTAATTCTGAAATTGAAAACTATAATGTAGTATTTAATTTTATTGATAATTACATTTATGTCTGTGCTTATATTCATTAGCATACTAATTTATTTTCATTTCTTTTATGATAGAATTCTTTATTTCTCAATATAAAAATGCTTCCTCACTTCAAATCATATTGGAGATTTTAGCTTTTGTATTCGGAATTATAAGCGTTTATTTTGCAAAAAATGAAAATATTTTAGTGTACCCAACGGGGTTAATTTCTACAGTAATTACCGTTTATTTATTATATCAAGCGCGCTACTTTGGAGATATGATTATGAATTTTTATTATTCAATCATGAGTATTTACGGTTGGTATAATTGGAGTTCTAAATCAATTCAAAAAGATTTAAGTATTACCAATACCAATAGCAAAGAAAAACTCATAGGCATTTTCTTATTTTTCTTTACTATCGGAATTACTTTCGCGGTATATAAATTTTTTGATTATTCACTCGAAATTCCTAATTATATTGATATTTTTACTTCAGGAATATTTTTTACAGCTATGTGGTACATGGCCCTAAAAAAAATCGAAAACTGGACCCTATGGATTATTGGCGACGTGATTGTAGTTCCTTTATTTGCCTATAGAGGCATAGGAATGTTATCTTTACAATATATTATTTTTACAATTTTAGCTGTTTTAGCATATAAAGAATGGAAGAAAATCTTAAACAAAAATCAAATCAAATAATCTCTGATTACACAAAAGCTCAAGAATTAGGCTTTAATTCAAATGATTTTATTGAAATTACAAAGCGAAAAATTGACTTAAATACTGTTGCAGATCAATTTCAAGTTCTAAAAAATGGCTTACCAAAAATAAATATAGATAGACCTGCCGTTTTAAATGATGGAATTGAGGCGCTCTCAGAAGAAGAAGCAAATTATTTTGCGAATTATTTTGAAGAAAAAAAGAAAAATTTAAAAATTAAAAAATTTGTTCCTGCATCTGGTGCGGCAAGTAGAATGTTTAAATTTTTAACAGAATTTATTAATGATTATAAGCCAAATGAAGAAACTATTAATGCATATATTAATAGAAAAAAAGACAAAAATTTACCTATTTTTTTAGTTGCTAAAGAAAAGTTTGCTTTTTATGATTCAGTACTGGAAAACGCTAAAATAGTAACCCCTAATTTCAACAATTGCAGTAAAGACCAACAAGATTATGCTTTTATAAATGCAATGTTATCTCCTTCTCATCATAATTTTGCAAATAAACCAAAAGGAGTTTTACCATTTCATAAATATGCAAATAACCACATTGCAACAGCAATTGAAGAACATCTTAACGAATGTGTTTTTTATGCTGGAATTAACAATGAGTCGTATGTGCACTTCACAGTCTCTCAAGAGCATCAAAATGAATTTGAGGCCTTAATTTGCAGTATTAAAAACAAATTAGAAATCCAAAATAACATTTCAATAAATGTAAAATATTCCTATCAAGATAAAGCAACAGATGTAATTGCTGTTGATTTGGAAGGAAAACCGTTTCGAGATAACAAAAATCAATTGGTTTTTCGTCCAGGAGGACATGGAGCTTTAATTGATAATCTAAATAATCTAATAGCTGATGTTATTTTTATTAAAAACATAGACAATGTGATTCAAAATCATATTCTAGAGGTTTCACTATACAAAAAGGCATTGGCGGGAAAACTTATCCAACTTCAGGAAAGTATATTTGAATATTTAAAACTTTTAGACAGTAATGATGTAAATACTGAAAATTTAAATGAAATTGTAGATTTTTTAGAAACTAATTTAAAAATTGCTACAACCGAAGATTTTTCAAAATACACTAAGGAAAATAAAATAGAATACCTTCATACAATATTAAATAGACCAATTCGCGTTTGCGGAATGGTAAAAAATGAAGGAGAACCTGGAGGAGGTCCTTTTTGGGTAAGAGATCAAAAAGGAAATACTTTTTTACAAATAATTGAATCCTCTCAAATTGATGCAGATCAAACCAAACTACTTGAAAGAGCTACACATTTTAACCCAGTAGATTTAGTTTGTGGCACTAAAAATTATAAAGGGGATCAATTTAATTTAACACAATTTATTGATCATAATACAGGGTTTATTGTAGAAAAAAACAATAATGGCAAGCCACTTAAAGCATATGAATTACCAGGACTTTGGAATGGCGCTATGGCCAAATGGTTAACCATTTTTGTGGAAGTTCCTTTGTTTACTTTTAATCCGGTGAAAACGGTGAATGATTTATTAAAACCGGCACATCAATCGGGAAATTAATTTTTTTCAAACTTGATAATTTAAATAGGATTTTAATATATTTGTACTGTCTCAAAAGGGGTGCTCTAAATAACGAGCTGAGATTATACCCAATGAACCTGAGCAGGTAATGCTGCTAAGGGAAAAAATGACATATAGAGTGCACGCTATATACAGTCATAGGAAACAAACATTTTATAACCAAGAATAATTACCTCTTTTTATTCGTAAAAATTTTACGGATGGAAATTTCATTAAAACAAATTCGCCTAAAAGGCAGGAAAAAGCATAAAATTAATCGTTCAGCTTTATTTTCCACTTTCTTTTTTCTATTTTCTTTTCTCACTTTCAGTCAAGAAAAATCAAATGACTCAATTAAAGCTAAGAAGTTAGATGAAGTACTTGTTTCAGCGGTTCGTGCTACTGAAAAAGCACCGGTTAGTTTTAGTAACTTATCCAATAAAGATTTTCAATCTCGCAATTTAGGGCAAGACATTCCAATATTAATGAACTTTATGCCTTCGGTAGTTACGACTTCCGATGCAGGAAATGGTGTCGGATATACGGGAATTCGTGTCCGCGGAACTGATGCCACAAGGGTAAATGTAACTATTAACGGAATTCCATACAACGATTCAGAAAGTAATGGCACTTTTTTTGTTAATTTACCAGATTTTGCTTCATCCGTAGAGAGCTTACAGTTACAACGCGGGGTTGGAACTTCAACAAATGGTGCCGGTGCATTTGGCGCCAGCCTTAATATGTATACCGATTCCTATTCTAAGAATAGCAGTGGAGAAATTTCCAATTCTGTAGGAAGTTTTAATACAATAAAAAATACAGTGAAATTTAGCACCGGATTGCTGAACGACCACTTTGAAATTGCTGGGCGCTTATCTCAAATAAACTCTGATGGATATATTGATAGAGCTTCTTCTAATTTAAATTCGCATTTTTTACAAGCCACCTATGTTGGTAAAACTACCTTAATAAAAGCGCTTCTTTTTGGTGGTAAAGAAAAAACATACCAATCTTGGTATGGTATAGATAGTGAAACCATGAATGTGGACCGAACCTTTAATTTTGCAGGAATGTATACCGATGCTTTTGGAAATACGCGTTTTTATGATAACCAAACCGATAATTATCAACAAGATAATTATCAATTGCATTGGAATGAAAAATTTTCTAGCAAATGGAATACCAATTTGGCACTTCATTATACCAAAGGGAAAGGATATTATGAAGAATACCAAAACAGCCAAAGTTTTTTCGATTATGGTTTAACACCAATTGTTGTTAATGGTGCAACGATTGATGCAACCGATTTAATTCGACAAAAGTGGTTGGATAATGACTTTTATGGAACTACTTTTTCTGCAAATTACAAAGATGATAAAGTAGATTTTATTTTAGGCGGTGCTTATAACCAATATAAAGGAAAACACTTTGGAGAGGTAATTTGGGCGAGATATGCTTCTACTTCTGAATTAGGAGATAAATATTATGATTATTATGGAAACAAAAACGATGGTAATCTATTTGCAAAAATAAATTATCAATTGACTCCAAAATTGAGTTTGTATGGCGATTTGCAATTCCGTCAAGTTCAATATCAAGCCAATGGAGTTGCAGCTGGAGAAGTAAATGATTCTTTTAATTTTATTAATCCAAAAGCAGGAATTACTTATAAAGCAAACTCAAAGAGTACTGTCTACTTTTCGTTTGCTAGAGCAAATAGAGAACCAAATAGAACAGACTATGAAGGCGGTACTGTGAAACCAGAAAAATTGGATGATTACGAATTAGGTTGGCGATTTACAGATAAGAAGATACAATGGAACGCAAATATTTATTATATGGCCTACCAGAATCAGTTAATTCTTACAGGAAATTTAGATGCTGTAGGAAATCCAATTCGTTCAAATAGTGAAAAAAGTTATCGTTTAGGTTTGGAAATTGATGCAACCATTGCACTTTCTAAACAACTAAGTATTCGTCCTAATGTAACCTTGAGCGAAAATAAAAATGTTGATTTAAATGTAGAAGGCGTAAATTTTGGAAATAAAAATATAGCTTATTCTCCAAATATATTAGCAGGAAATATCTTGATTTACCAACCAACTGAAAGATTGCAAGTTGCATTATTATCAAAGTTTGTTGGAGATCAATATTTAAATAACATCGAATTAAATGAGGCAAAACTGCCTAATTATTTTGTTAATGATCTAAATCTATCTTATCAAATTTATCCTAAATCGATTTTCAAATCGATTGTATTTACCGGTTTGTGTAACAATATTTTAAGTAAAAAATACAGTTCAAATGGATATATGTTTGACATTTATCCTTATTATTATCCACAAGCAGGGCGGAATTTCTTGGTGGGTATGACATTAAAATTCTAAAATATAAAAAAGCCAAGTAATTTACTTGGCTTTTTTATATTAATTAAAAATCCGAATAATATCGCCGTTTACTTCTACACGATATTGTTTTAAAGGATAGGGTTTTCCGGCGCTTTGTCCAGTAAATAGATTATAATTTTCATTTCCACACGTGCAATTAGCATTAGATCCACTTAAATTTAAGGTAGAACAAGTTGTTAAATCTTGGTTAGGACAGGCCCCATCCCAAGCTTTATATTCCCCTCCAGTATTAAATACGATAACCCCCCTCGATGGACCATTTGCAGGATAAGCTTTTACAGCGTTTCCGGCAAAATTCAACCCACTATAACTTGGCAAGTTTTTATTTAAATCCATTGAAAAGCTATAATTAGGTAGATAGGGGTTGTCATTATTAAACGAATCTTTATTACAGCCTAACAAAAAAACGGCAAAAAAAATCAGAGTAAATATTTTTTTCATTTTTAAAATAATTATTAAAAGATATGTTTAAAAAATTTATTTAGTTAACTTTGTATTGTATTATAAAACAAAAGTAGGAATTTAATACACAAATTTGTTATCTTTGAAAAAAGAAATCCCGTCCTGATGGGATTTTTTCTATTTTATGATAAGGATTAAAAACTTAGAATACCAAATAACTTCTTAGAATTCACAAAGAAGAATAAAGTAATGAAATTATGAGCACTGTATCTTATTACACCGCAGAGGGACTGAAAAAATTAAAAGAAGAATTAGATTATCTAAAAAATGTGGCACGCCCTAAAGCATCAGCAGATATTGCTGAAGCAAGAGACAAAGGAGATTTGTCAGAGAATGCCGAATATGATGCTGCCAAAGAAGCTCAAGGCATGCTTGAAATGCGAATTGCAAAATTAGAAGAGATCCATTCTAATGCGCGTCTAATTGACGAAAGTCACTTAGACACTTCAAAAGTATTGGTTTTATCGAATGTGAAAATCAAAAACCAAACCAACGGAATGGAAATGAAATATACTTTGGTTGCCGAAAGTGAAGCCGATTTAAAAACCGGAAAAATATCAGTAACTTCTCCAATTGGAAAAGGATTGTTAGGAAAATCGGTAGGTGAAGTAGCGGAAATTATCGTTCCAAATGGTACTTTGAAATTCGAAATTTTAGAAATTTCTAGAGACTAATTATGTCTAGTATTTTTACCAAAATAGTACAAGGAGAAATTCCATGTTATAAAATAGCCGAAGACGATAAGTTTTTGGCTTTTTTGGATGTAAATCCCAATGCAAAAGGACATACTTTATGTATTCCGAAGCAAGAGATCAATAAGATTTTTGATATTGAAGACGAATTATATCTTGGATTGATGCAGTTTTCTAAAAAAATTGCCGTTGCTCTTGAAAAAGCTATCCCTTGTAAACGCGTGGGTATGGCTGTAATAGGTTTAGAAGTTCCCCATGCACACGTGCATTTAATTCCGTTAAATGAAATGGATGAAATGCGTTTTCAAAATAAAGTTTCGTTAACCAAAGATGAATTTGAGGCCATTGTAAAAGTGGTTCAAGCTAATTTGTAAAGATTTTTTATTTCACCTTTCCGTAAATAATCTGCATAGTAGTTCCATTGTCAATTTCAGATTGGGCAACTTTTATTTTTCCTTTATGATATTCTTCTACGATTCGTTTAGTTAATGATAAACCCAATCCCCAACCTCTTTTTTTGGTTGTAAAACCAGGTTCAAAAACCTTTCTAAATTGATTTTTCGGAATTCCTTTTCCGGTATCCGAAACATTAATTTTTACATATTGCCCCGATTTTTCAATTAATAATTTTAATGCCCCTTTGCCTTTCATGGCGTCAATGGCATTTTTCATTAAATTTTCAATGGTCCAACTGTGTAATTCTGGGTTTAATGCAATAAATATAGGCTCATTTGGCGCAATAAAATCAAAGGTAACTTGGTGGGAGAATCTTGATTTTAAATAATCAAATGATTGACGGGTTTCTGCAATGACATCTTTACTTTCAAGCGCCGGTTCGGATCCAATTTTCGAAAATCGGTCGGTTATCGTTTGAAGTCGGTTAATGTCTTTTTCAATTTCTTGAATAATAGATTCAGAGATATTTTCTCCTTTCATTATTTCCAACCAACCTATTAATGACGATAAAGGAGTGCCAATTTGATGTGCGGTTTCCTTTGCCATACCAGCCCAAAGTTTGTTTTGAGTAGCCATTTTAGTGCTTCTATAAAAGTTGTAAACTAAGGAGCCAAACAAGAAAATAATAAGCAATAAAGCAACCGGATAGTATTTTAATTTATTTAGTAGCGCTGAATTTCCGTAGTATAAATATTGAAATTTCCCCGGAGAATATTCCAATTCGATGGGCTCATTTTCTGATTTTAGTTTTCTTAGAAAGGCAGCCAATTTTATTTTATCATTAACAATATCTTCATCAATGTTATTACTATTAATAATTACATTATCCTGAATTGCAATAATTGGAATGCTTGCATTTTGAATGATCTTAAGAGGTAATTCGGTATCGGCATTTTCATCGGCATTATTCAATGTTTTTAATGCCGAAGCCCATTGCTCCATTTTTACACGCTCTTCATTTTTGAAAATTTGAAAAAACGAATAAGTATTCCATAAAATTAGGCTAATAATAAGAAAGGAAGCCATAATGATAACCCATCGTGTAATATTTCTTTTCTCGGAAAACTGCATGAATAAATTTTTTTTAAATGTAAGAAAAAAATGATTGATGCTACAAAATGAATTTGTTTTGAAATAAAAATTCATGATGCATTTTATATCTTTGTAAAAATTGATTCGATATGGTAACGATAAATCCTAAAGATATTGGAACGGTGAAACTTCAAGGCTATTTGCAAAGTGCCGTTGCGCCTAGACCAATTGCATTTGCAAGTACGGTAGATAAAAATGGAAAACCCAACTTGTCTCCCTTTAGTTTTTTTAATGTTTTTAGTGCCAATCCTCCAATTTTAGTTTTCTCACCTGCGCGAAGAGTTCGAGATAATTCAATTAAGCATACGCTTGTTAATTGTCAAGAAACCAAGCAAGTAGTGATTAATGTGGTGAATTATGACATTGTTCAACAAATGTCTTTATCCAGTACCGAATATGGAGATGGCGTAAATGAATTTGTTAAGGCAGGACTTACAGCACTTCCTTCAGATGTGGTAAAACCATATCGTGTTGGTGAAAGTCCGGTGCAAATGGAATGTGTGGTTAACGAAATTATTTCATTAGGAACTGAGGGTGGAGCCGGAAATTTAATTATTTGTGAAGTAGTACGTATTCATATTGATGAAGCTGTCTTAGATACGAATGGAATGATTGATCCAGCCAAAATTGATTTGGTTTCCCGATTGGGAGGTAATTGGTATTCTAGAGCCAATAAAGGACTTTTTGAAGTTGAAAAACCATTAGCTACACTGGGAATTGGTGTAGATGCAATCCCAAAATTTATTAAAGAAAGCGGTATTTTTAATGGCAATGATTTAGGAAAATTAGGAAATGTTGAGGCGTTGCCAAGTGAAGAAGAAATTATTATATTTGTAAAGCAAAATTTTGAAATTAAAGCAGTTTTAAGTGCTGATGATGAGGTTAAAAAATTTCAATTAGCTAAAGAATATTTAGACAAAAACGAATCGTTAACTGCATGGAAAGTGCTTTTAGCAAAAAAATAAATTAGAATTATTATGGAAGTATTAGGAAAAGTAAAAGTGATTAACGCAGAGCAACAAGTAAGCGCTTCGTTTAAAAAAAGAGAATTAGTAATTACTACAGATGAGCAGTATCCACAGCACATTATGATTGAGTTTACTCAAGATAAATGTGATATTTTGAACAACTATTCAATTGGTGATGCTGTAAAAGTATCCATTAACTTAAGAGGTAGAGAATGGGTTAATCAGCAAGGTGAAACCAAATATTTTAACTCAATTCAAGGATGGAGAATTGAAAAAACACAATCGGATGCTCCAGCAGCGCAAATGATCCCTCCGGTTCCTGCAGCAGAAACTTTTGCTCCAGCAACTGATTTTAAAGAAGAAGAGCACGATGATTTACCTTTCTAAAAAGTTAAAAGGTCTATGATAGAAGTCAGAAGTTTAAGTTTAACTTGAATTTCTGGCTTTTTTATTGAATTCATTATTTCACTATGTATTTTTTAACCAAAGAATTGTATTTTCCACCAGTAGAAGAGGCCAGCTATGAGGGCATCTTAGCGGTTGGTGGCGATTTGAGTACCGATCGATTGCTATTGGCATATAAGAACGGTATTTTTCCTTGGTTTGATTCGGATGAACCTATTCTTTGGTGGGCTCCACCCAAGCGAATGGTGGTCAATCCAAAAGATTATAAGGCCCCAAAAAGCCTAAAGAATATCATCAATAGAAATTTATTTGAGGTTACCATCAACCAAGATTTTGCTAACGTAATTTCCAATTGTCAAAAGATTGAACGCAAGGGTCAAGAAGGGACTTGGATTTCAGAGAAAATAGTTGATTCCTATACACAACTGCATCATTTAGGAAAAGCAATTTCATTTGAAGTATGGCAAAATAACGAGTTGGTTGGCGGTTTGTATGGCTTAGATTTAGGTCATGTTTTTTGTGGAGAAAGCATGTTTTCTAAAGTACCAAATGCGAGTAAAGTGGCTTTTGTAAAATTAATAGACTACTTGAAAGAGCGCAATTATTTGCTTTTAGATTGCCAGGTTCACAACGACCATTTAGAAAAATTAGGCGCTTTTGAAATCTCGAGAGACCTTTTTATGAAAATTTTACAAACTCAGCTTTAAATTCAAAACACTACGATCTAGTCCAACAACTTTCAATATGATCATTTACCATTCCGGTGGCTTGCATGTGCGCATAAACAACGGTGGTCCCCACAAATTTAAATCCACGTTTTTTTAAATCCTTGCTAATGGCATCGGATAGTGGAGATGAGGATGGGATGTCTTTTAGAGTTTTCGGATTGTTATCGATGGGTTTACCGTTGGTGAATTTCCAAATGTAATTTGAAAAAGTTCCAAATTCATCCTGAACTTTCATAAAAGCAATCGCATTGGCTACTGCAGCTCTTATTTTGAGTTGGTTTCTAATGATTCCGGCATCCAATAGCAATTCTTGAATTTTTTCTTCCGAGAATAAAGCGACTTTTTTGTAATCAAAATCGGCAAAAGCCAACCTAAAATTCTCCCGTTTTTTTAAAATAGTGTACCAACTCAAACCAGCTTGAAAAGTTTCTAAGATTAAAAACTCAAATAATTTTTGGTCCTCATAAACAGGTTTCCCCCATTCATGATCGTGATAATTTCTGTATAAATCGTCTTTTTCGCACCAAGCGCAACGAATCTTATTTTCCATGAATGTATTTTTCAATTATGGAATGCCCCAAGTAGATTAAAGGAGTTAATAAAATGGCTATTATCAATTTCACAAAATATCCAGTTAAAGCCGAAGCAATAAAAATTTCGGCAGTCATTTTTCCTGTCATCCAAAAGGCAATACCCAACACAATAAAACTATCAAATAACTGAGAAATAACAGTAGAACCGGTACTTCGTAGCCAAATCATTTTTCCGCCAGTTTTATTTTTTACAAAATGAAAAATAGTCACATCAATTAATTGGGAAACCATAAATGCAGTAATACTCCCCACAATAATCCACAGGCTTTGGCCAAAAACACCATTAAATTGATCATCGGTAATTAAGTTTGCGCCTTTCATTGCCGGTATTCCCATGGCAACAAATAATATCAAAAATGTATACGCGATCAAACCGGCGGTTATTAGAGATAATTTACGCACTCCTTTTTCGCCAAAATATTCGTTGATTAAATCCGTGGTAACAAATACTACAGGCCATGGCAAGATTCCAACACTCATCGGGACTCCAAAAACAGTAATTAATTTTCCGCCTATTAATTCGGCTACCACTGCATTGGTTATAAAGATTCCCGCAAGAATTACATAAACGATATCTTTTTTATTTTGAAACATTGTGCTCTTAATTTACCTAGCCTCAAAGATATAGTTTTTTGTAATTGTTTTATACATAAAATAATAACTAGAAGTTTACTTTTAAAGCGATTATTAGGCTTTCAAATTGCAAGTTTTACCTATATTTGTTATCAAATTTTGAAGCTTGAAAACTAAAATTGCCATAACTTCTTTGTCTACTATTTCGCCTTTGGGAAATACACCAGAAGCTATTTGGCAAAATTACCTTTCTGATGAATCATTGATTTCAAGTAAAAAATACAATAATCAAAAGTATTTTGTAGCTACAATTCCTAATGAATTAAGAAATGAAATGGAATTGCTTCGAAAATCAGATATTAAATATAAGGCTTTAGACGAAACCGTATTGTTGGCAATTCTAGTTTCAAGACAAGCAATAAAAAATGCTGGTTGGAAAGCAGGAGATGATTTTGGAATTAATATAGGATCGTCAAGAGGAGCCACTCAATTATTTGAAAAATACCACCAAGAATTTTTAAAAACAGGACGAACGGCAACGCTCACTTCGCCTACCACTACTTTGGGAAATATATCCTCATGGGTGGCACACGATTTAAAAAATAAAGGTCCCGAAATTTCGCATTCCATAACCTGTTCTACCGCCTTGCATGCCATTTTAAATGCAGTTGCTTGGCTGCAATCGGGGATGGCAACTCAATTTTTAGTTGGAGGAAGCGAGGCACCTTTAACGGCTTTTACTTTGTCTCAAATGCAAGCATTAAAGATTTATGCTAATGAAGAATCGGAGTATCCTTGTAAAGCATTTGATTTGACTAAAACAAAAAACAGCATGGTTCTTGGAGAAGGAGCTGGAGTTGCTTGTTTGGAGATTGGAAATTCAAAAAATGCATTAGGTTTTATTGAAGGGATAGGGTATGCTACCGATGATTTAGAACACAATATTTCTATTTCTGAGGATGCGAAATGTTTTCAAAATTCGATGAAAATGGCCCTTCAAAACACGAATTTAGATGAGGTTGATGCCATTGTGATGCATGCTCCTGGAACTATAAAAGGCGATGCTTCCGAGTACAAAGCTATTCTAAAAGTATTTGGAGATCAGCATCCGATGCTCACCACTAATAAATGGAAAATAGGCCACACTTTTGGGGCTTCAGGAATGTTAAGTTTGGAATTGGCGCTCTTAATGATACAACATAATCAATTTGTCGCAGTACCTTTTGCTGAAAAGCAAACCCCTAGAAAAAACATTCGTAAAGTATTAATTAACGCAGTTGGTTTTGGAGGAAATGCGGTAAGTATTTTAGTATCTAAATAGCTTTTTCTAATTGCTTTAGCTTTTCGTAAATTTTATCACTTTCCCAACCTTTTCGTAGTAGAAAGTCACAGAATTTCTTTCTTTTTTTAGAAGAATCTCTTTCTGGTAATGTTTCCCAATGTTTTTCAGACAAAATTTCGAAGGTTGTTTCGTATTCTTCTGAAGGAATTTCTTTGAGTGATTTTGTAATTAAAAAATCGGAAATTCTGCGGGCTTTTAACTCGTTTTTAATTCGAATTTTGCCCCATTTTTTTTGGTGGAATTTACTAATTGTAAATAAAGAGGCAAATCGTTCTTCATTAAGAAAATTATGATCAATTAAATGAACAATTACCCGTTCTTTATCAATAGTAGCGATATCAAATCCTCGTAATTTTTCTTGCACTTCAAGATGGCATCGCTCTTGGTAAGCACAATAGCTTTCCATTTTTTGAATTGCTTCAGAAATTGAACTTACAGGTTTAGAATTCAAGTTTTATGAAGTTTATTTTCCTTTTATGGAAGCCTCTAAATTTCTTTCAATTTTATGATCAGGTCTTGACCATTTTGGTTTTTCACCCAACGATTGAAATTGAGAATCTTCAGCTTCCACCGTTTTTGGTTGCATTACTTTTATGAATGGTTTTTGAGGCATTAACCCTAAAGTTTCAAACATTTTCATGTCTTCGTTTACATCCGGATTTGGAGTAGTAAGTAGTTTATCGCCTGCAAAAATAGAGTTGGCACCTGCAAAGAAACACATGGCTTGACCTTCACGGCTCATCTCGGTTCTACCTGCCGATAAACGAACTTGAGTTTCGGGCATGACAATTCTAGTGGTTGCAACCATTCGAATCATTTCCCAAATTTCTACTGGCTTTTCATTTTCCATTGGAGTTCCTTCTACGGCAACCAAAGCATTAATTGGCACCGATTCGGGTTGTGGATTTAAAGTTGAGAGCGCCACAAGCATTCCGGCACGATCTTCAATACTTTCCCCCATTCCAATAATTCCACCACTACATACGGTTACATTGGTTTTTCGAACATTGTCAATAGTTTGTAAACGGTCTTCAAAACCACGAGTGGAAATTACTTCTTTGTAATAATCTTCTGAAGTATCTAAATTATGATTGTAGGCATATAAACCTGCTTCTGCTAGACGCTGTGCTTGGTTTTCGGTAAGCATGCCTAAGGTACAACATACTTCCATGTCTAATTTATTAATGGTACGAACCATTTCTAGTACTTGATCAAATTCTGGTCCGTCTTTGACATTTCTCCATGCTGCACCCATGCAAACACGAGAGGATCCACTCGATTTTGCTCGTAATGCTTGCGCTTTTACTTGACTTACACTCATTAAATCGTTTCCTTCAATATCGGTATGATAACGAGCAGCTTGCGGGCAATAGCCACAATCTTCTGGACAACCACCAGTTTTTATAGACAACAAAGTAGATACTTGAACTACATTAGGATCATGTTGTTCTCTGTGTATAGTTGCTGCTTCATACATCAAATCCATAAGTGGCTTGTTGTAAATTGCAATAATTTCTTCTTTGGTCCAGTTGTGTTTGGTAATGCCCATTTTATACTAATTTTAATGTTTCAAAAGTAGTTAATTACTTTTTATTCTACAATGTTAAACTTACTATTGTTAATGTAGTTCTTGCAAATATTTTTGTCTGTATGCAATTGATTTTTTAAGGCTTCAAATGATTCAAATTTTTGTTCCTCTCGAATAAAATCAATCATTTCAATTGTAATTTTCTTATCATAAAGATCCTGGTCAAAATCAAAAAAATGCACTTCAATGGTTTGATTTTCTCCCTCAATAGTTGGTCTTGTTCCAATATTCATCATTCCAAAAACTGGTTTATTGTTGATTTTACTTTTCACAAAATAAACACCATTTTTCGGAATTAATTTATGTTCTTCATCTATTCGAATATTTGCCGTTGGAAAGGCAATCGTTCTGCCTAGCTGATTACCTTTTACAACAGTGCCACTAAAAAAATAATTATACCCTAAATAGTTATTTGCCAGGGCAATAGCGCCACTTTCTAGCGAGGATCTTATTTTTGTTGAGCTAACTGCAATTTCATCAATTTCTTGCGCATCGATTTGTTCAACTTCAAAACCATATTTTTTTCCAAAACTAATTAAATCATTTATGTCTGCAGATCTATTTACGCCAAATCGGTGGTCGTAACCAATAATAATTTTCTGAATTTGAAGTTGATTTACTAAGATTTTTTTTACAAAATCTTCTGCAGATAACTGAGAGAATTCTTTATTGAATGGATGAATAATTAAATTATCAATTCCAATTTTTTCAAGCAAAACTTTTTTTTCTTCAATGGTGTTAAGTAATTTAAATGGATTGCCATTTTGCAATACCATTCGGGGATGCGGATAGAAAGTTACTACCACGCTTTCGCAGTTTGCTTTTTTTGCATTAGAAATAATTTTCTCCAAAATTCTTTTATGACCAAGATGCACTCCGTCAAATGTGCCAATGGTGGCAATCGTTTTTTTATTTGGAAATTCAAAAATGGAATTGTAGTTGTTCAAAACATTCAAATTTGTGCAAATTTAGAATAAAATCCGATTCTGCTACCTTAAATTATCTTGTAGCTGTAAACTATACCAACCGAATGGTGAATTTTAATTTAATTATTTAGTTAAAATTTTTTAACAATAAATTTATATTATTACATTTGAGGCCTTTAAAAAATTAAACATAATGAAAAAACAAGTACTATTTTTTGTAGTTTTATTGTCATTTTGTCAAATAATTGCACAAAAAAATTCTGTTTGGCACAAAAAGTCGGCTACTGTAACGTCAAAAATTGCCAGAATTCAGCAAAATGAAATAACGGAGGGTGAAAATTACTTTTCTTTAGATTTTTCAGCTTTTAAGCAGCTTTTAGTAAGTACTAACAAAAAATTAACTACTCTTCCTGGGGTAATTGTAGAATTTCCAAATGTAAATGGAGAAGTTGAGAAATTCCATGTTTGGGAAAATTCAAACATGACTCCAGATTTCCAAGCTTTATTTCCTGAAATTAGAGCTTATGTAGGAAAAGGAATCACAACTCCTGGTGCGACAATTAATTTTAGTGTAGCTCCACAAGGTATTCAAACAATTATGTTTAGACCTGATGGTGAAACAGAATTTATTGAAGCATTTGATAAAGCAGCAACATTGTATGTTGTTTATGATTCAAAAAATAGAACAAAAAAACCATTTAATTGTACTACTCCTAATGAACAATTGGAATTTGAATTGTTAAACAACCCCTCTCTGGTTGCAAAATCTAGTGCAGGAAGCTACAAAACTATGAGATTAGCATTGTCTTGTACGGCTGAATATTCAAATACATTTAATGCATTTAACAACGGAAATGAATCACTTGTTATTGCCGCAATGAATGCAACAATGACTCGAGTAAATGGAGTTTTTGAGAAAGATTTAGCCTTACACCTTAACATGATTAATAATTCTAATATTATTTTTTATGATCCTGCGACCGACCCTTATTCTGATGCTACAGGTATGAGTAGCTGGAATGGTGAATTACAAAATACATTGAATACTGTTATTACAAATGCTAATTATGATATTGGACATTTATTTGGTGCAACTGGAGGTGGTGGAAATGCAGGTTGTATCGGTTGTGTTTGTGTAAACGGTCAAAAAGGAAGTGGAATAACTTCTCCTGGATCTGGATTGCCTCAAGGGGATAGTTTTGATATTGATTACGTTGCTCACGAGCTTGGCCATCAATTGGGAGGTAATCACTCGTTCACTTTTAGTAATGAAGGAACAATTGCTCAAACAGAGCCAGGAAGTGGATCTACCATTATGGGATATGCTGGTATTACAAATTATGATGTACAAGCGCACTCAGATCCAATTTTTTCTTATAAAGGAATTCTCCAAATTCAAACTAATTTAAATACTAAAACTTGTCCTGTTTCTACTTCATTAGCTGGAATTAATGCTACTCCTACAGTTAATGCAGGAGCAGATTATACTATTCCTGTAGGAACGGCATTCATGTTAACAGGATCTGCTACAGATGCAGATACAGGGGATGTATTGACTTATTTATGGGAACAAAATAATGTAGGAACTGCATCGGGAAATAGCAGTAGAGTATTAAAAACCAAAACTGCAGGACCAAACTGGAGAACATTTAAACCAAGTACAAATAAATTTAGATATTTTCCTGAAATGGGTAAAATTATATCAGGAACTATTGCAGTTACTACTGCAGGCATTACTAATTGGGAGACTGTATCTTCTGTAGCTAGACCTTTAAATTTTACATTTACAGCTAGAGATAATTATGCAGGAATGGGGCAAACCGCTACAGATGAAACTTTAATTTCAGTAAATGCTACTGGAGGAGCTTTTTCTGTTTCATCCCAAAACACTAATGGAATTTCCTATACTGGATTATCACAACAAACAGTTACATGGATAAAAGGGAGTACAGATGTAGCACCTTTTAATTCTCCAACAGTAGATATTTTATTAACAACTAATGCTTCCACATCTTTAGAAACTTATAATGAAACTAATCCTACTTCTCCAAATCCTACAACTTGGACAACAATAGCAGCAGGAGTCCCAAACAATGGTTCTTATACGGTTACATTACCAAATGTAACATCCACTAAAACGGCATGTAGATTTATGGTAAAAGCCGTTGGTAATGTTTTCCTAGCAGTGAATTCTAACAACTTTACAATAACTCCCTCTTTAACTACAAATGAATTTGAATTTTCTAATTTTAGTATATATCCAAACCCTAATAAAGGAAGCTTTAATGTGAAATTCGATTCTACTTCTAACAACGAAATTAGTATTGTTGTGACCGATATTAGAGGAAGAAATATTTTTGAAAAACAATATTCAAATTTAGGATTATTTGATCAGAATATTCAATTAAGCAATATAGAATTTGGGGTGTATTTGGTAACTGTAAAAGATGGCACCAAAAAAATCGTAAAAAAAATCGTCGTTGATTAAATTAATGAAAAAATTATTTACAAAAGGGGAGTATTTTACTTCCCTTTTGTATTTTAACTTAGATCATTCCCTTTTAATTTTTTTAATATTGAATGAAGATTTTCCTACTACCATTCATTTTACTATATAAGCAACTTCATTTTAATTTAAGAATACAAATAAATACTACTAATTTTATATAGGTATTTATGCAATACGACAATTTGCTTAAATCAATTCAATAAAGTATGAAAGATTAAAGGATAATTATTTGTTTGTATTTTAAAAATACAATGGATTTTTTTTATCAATTAATTTATATTATTATATTTGAAGTCATAAATTAATTACAAGTAAAATGAAAAAACAAATACAATTTACCATTAGTGCGATTTTAATTTTTGCATCAAGTTTTGGACAAGGTTCTTTATGGAATAAAACTTCAGAAAATAGAGTAAGAAATTTAAGCAAGATGGAACGTGCTTCAATGCCAAAAGAATATCAATTATTTTCTCTTAATTTTAACAATTTAAAAGAACGACTTCAAGAAGCTCCTTCTGAAAATTCTGGAAGTTCCAATGTAATTATTGAGTTTCCAAATCAAAATGGAGAATATACTAGTTATAGAATTTTTTATGCTCCAATAATGGAAGTTAGCTTAGCAAATAGATATCCTGATATTAAATCATATATAGGAATTAGTGTTGATGGAACTTCTTCAATTCGTTTTAGCACTACAATTTTTGGTTTACATGTAATTTCTCTTACAGGTAAAAGTGGGACTTATTACATAGATACTTATACAAAAAATCTTGAAAATTATATTGTTTACGGAAGAAATAATATTTCTAGTAATAATGCATTTTCTTGTCTTGTTAAAGACGATGAGTTAGCTCCAAGATTATTGGAAACAACGGCTGTTTTTGCAAATGACGGAAAATTTAGACAATATAGACTAGCAATGGCGTGCACAATAGAATACGCCTCTTTTCATATTAATGCTGCAGGGTTGGGAGCAGGGACTTTAGCCCAAAAAAAAGCTGCTGTTTTAGCAGCAATGAATGTTACAATGACTCGTGTAAATGGCTTATATGAAAGAGATATGTCTTTACGCATGAATTTAGTTGCTAATAATGATTTAGTAATTTTTGTTGATTCTGATAACTTTTCAAATGATACTGCGGGTAGTTTAATTAATGAAAGTCAAGCTGAAATTGATGCGGCAATTGGTTTGTCAAATTATGATATTGGACATACTGTAAGTACTGGTGGCGGTGGTTTAGCACAATTAAATTCACCATGCACAGGAAATAAAGCAAGAGGAATTACAGGTTCTCCATCTCCAGTTGGAGACCCATTTGACATTGATTATGTAGCCCACGAGATAGGACATCAGTTTGGTGCAACACATACTTTCAATAATTCATGTGGTGGGAATAGATCTGCTGGTACTGCTGTAGAACCGGGTTCTGGGAATACAATTATGGGGTATGCAGGTATCTGTGCTCCAGATGTACAAAATAATTCAGATGCACATTTTCATACAGTAAGTTTAAATCAAATGATGGCATTCACTATTGGAACTGGAAATTGTGCGCCTAATGCTTTGAATGGAAATACACCACCAGCTGTTAATGCAGGTGTTGATAGAACAATCCCAAAAGGAACACCATTTATTCTATTTCCTCAATCTGTAACTGATGCAAATGGCGATTCTTTAACTTATTGTTGGGAACAAACAGATACAACAATAGCAACACAACCTCCAACTGCAAGCAATACAGCTGGGCCAAGCTTTAGATCTAATCCTCCTGTAACCTCTCCTAATAGATACATGCCTGCACTGGCAACGGTTGTAGCGGGTAATTTATCTTCAACATGGGAGGTTGTTTCTACTGCAGGAAGAAATTATAATTTTGCTTTAACAGTTAGAGATAATAGAATACCTAATGGAGGTCAAACAACAAGAGATAATGTTTTGGTTACTGCTAGTAATACTATTGGTCCTTTTACAGTAAGTTCACAAAACACTACCGAGGCCTGGGCTCAAGGTAGTACACAAACAATTACGTGGATTAGAAATGGAGCAGAAACTCTTTCAGCTAATGTTGATATTTATTTATCTACAGACGGAGGAGTAACTTTCCCAACATTGTTAACTCCATCTGGAGTTCCTAATTCTGGAAGCGCAACAATAACAGTTCCTGATGTGGTTACACAAACGGCTAGAATTATGGTTCGAGCTAAAGAAAATATTTATTATGCTGTTAACAGTAAAAATATTTTGATTGGGTATTTAATTACAAATAATTGTACTACTTATCCATTCAATACACCATTTTCTCCAACAGATGGATCTTCAAGCTATACAATAAAAACAATAACTGTTCCTGCGACAACAGGTACAATTTCTGATGTTAATATTAATGTTAATGCCACTCATCCAAATATTCAACACCTTAATATTGCAGTTGTAAGACCAACAGGTTCATTACTTACTTTATACAACCAAGGATGTTCAAATGGAGTAAATATGAATGTGACTTGGGACGCTCAAGGATCTGCATTAACCTGTGCAAGTCCAACTCAAGGAACTTATGTCCCTGTAGGAAGTTTAGATTCTATGATTGGTGCTAATCCATCTGGAACTTGGCAAATGGGATTCAGAGATTTAGTTGCTGGTACAACGGGTACAATTAACTCATTTTCTATTGAAGTTTGTACACAAACGATTACTTTATTAGGGACTCAAAGCAACTATTTTGATAATTTCTCATTATTTCCGAACCCAAATGATGGTAACTTTACAGTTAAGTTCAACTCAAATTCAGGAAATGACATAAATATTGCAGTTTACGATATTAGAGGTAGATCTATTTTTGATAATTCATACCAAAACAATGGTTTGTTCGAACAAACACTTCAACTAGACAAAGTTCAATCTGGAATTTATCTTGTTAACATACAAGATGGGGATAAAAAGATTACTAAAAAAATTGTTATAGAGTAAATATTATAATCAAATTAAAAAGTCCCGAATTATCGGGACTTTTTTACTTTATAGAACATTTTATATTTTTAATTATTTGAGGAACTTTATTTATAGTAAAATCTAAATTAAAAGTAATATCATCGCTTGACTTCTTTAGTTTTAAAATGCCTTCTTCAACCTTATAATAACCTGTTTGTCCTCTACAGTAACAAAATCTACCAAAAAGCATTTTAGTTTGTTGAAGCATTTCATTGCTTAATGTTAGTTCTGTATTGTAATTTTTAATTTCAAAAATTAGTTCTTCTCTATATCCCGCATCCTGTAAATCTCCATTAATAGTTCTATTGTATTGATAAATAATAACAGAAGTAGTTTCATTATCTATAGTTTCTGTATATATTGATCCAAATTCGTCAGTTTTTATAACTAGACTTTTGTTTTTCAATATTTCAGTATTACATGCACCATCAATAGGGCAAATAGACTCTGTTGTTATTTCTATATTTTTTTCCTGGGACATTATATTTTTTTTTGTACCACAAAATGAAAATAAAATTGTTGATGAAATTAGAAATATTTTTTTCATGTTAAATGATTTGTATGCTTTAATTATTATAAAAACCTTTATTTACCATTATATTGGTTCATAGTTTCATTAAGACCAGCAAGAGCAAACGAAGTAATAATTTGCGAACTAATTTCAAGTCGTTCAATTAGGTTTTCTTTTTCTTCATCTGACCATTCTCCAAGAACATAATCAACTTGTTTGCCCTTTTTAAAAGCATCACTAATTCCAAATCTATAGCGAGGATAATCAACACTATTAAGAAGTAATTGAATATTTTTTAGTCCGTTATGGCCACCATCACTTCCTTTTGGTTTAATTCTAATTGAGCCAAAGGAGAGATTTAAATCATCGGTAATAACAAGTACATTTTCTTTTGAAATGTTTTCCTTATCCATCCAATATTTCACCGCTTTACCGCTAAGGTTCATATAGGTATTAGGTTTAAGAAGAAAAAGGGCACGCCCTTTTATTTTATATTCTGTAATATCACCAAGTTTGGCAGATTGAAATGTTAAGTTTTCTTTACGGGCAAAAAAATCCAATATTTTGAATCCAATATTATGTCTTGTATTTACATATTCGGCACCAATATTGCCAAGTCCAACAATTAGAAATTTTTTCATTGGGTCAGAGTTTTCTTTTTCTTTTGAATCAAATAATTTTGAAAACCAATTCATTTGGTAAAAGTAGAATTTTTGAATTTAATTATTAACTAATGCAAATTTAATTCAAACTTATAATCTAATTCGTACTACTTATTTTATCTGGATTATACCCGATATAGGGCATAGCAGTTTCGTTGAAAATCACTCCAAAATCTTCTAATTCTCTTAATATTGGTTCGTAAACCTCTTTACTTATTGGAAGTTGAACACCAGGTGTTTTTATATTTCCATTTAATATTTGAAGTGTGGCCATTGCTACGGGTAAGCCTACCGTTTTGGCCATTGCGGTATAGGTTTGATCATCTCCAATACAAACCATTTTAGAGTCGATTTGATATTGTTTCCCATTTAATTCATAACCAAATTTATGATACATCACGATCATGTCTTTGTCATTTGGTTGTAGCGACCAACTTTCATTTAGGATGCGTTCCAAAATTTGAGCAGGAGTAGCATTTTTTAATCCCACTTTTTTACTGGCATTAAATAAATCAAGCTCCAATAATTTATCCCACATGATGTCATCTTGTTCAATATTTAAAGCTAATCTTGTCTTAATTTCTACCGAATCGGTTGGATGATAAGGCAAAAATGAATTGGTAAAATCTCTAAAACTCATTTCTTCGGAATTTTCCATTACATAACTGTCATCGGTCATTCCTAGTTGAACAAACATATTCCATGCTTTTGAAAAACCAACTCTTCTTATAGTTCCTCGGTATAAAGTTAAGGCATCATCTAAACCATACACGCTTCTGTATTTAAGAGAATCTCTATTGGCGTAACCTTCAAATTTTCCATAACCTTCTACCATTAAAAATTCGGTTCTTCTAAATAGCTTCGAGTACGGAATGTATTTGTATTTCCCTTCTTGAATGAATTTGGCAGCACCTCCTTGACCAGCAAGGACAACATTTCTCGGCGCCCAGGTAAATTTATAATTCCATAGATTATCATCGCATTCAGGGGCAACAAGACCGCCACAAAAAGATTCAAATAAAATCATTTTACCGCCCTTATCTCTAATTTCATCAATTACTTTCATGGCACTCATATGATCAATTCCTGGATCAAGGCCAATTTCGTTCATGAAAATTAATCCATTTTCTTTTGCAGCAGTGTCCAACTCTTGCATTGCATCAGAAATATAAGAGGCAGT
>JBILNU010000111.1:0-5461 GCA_044374815.1 Flavobacterium sp. | reverse complement strand
CCTACATTGCTAGAGAATTTCATGGCGTTTGGGGAAATTTTGATGTGAAAATTACGATCGATAAAAATTATCTTTTAGGAGGTTCGGGCTATTTGCAAAATGGTAACGAAGTTGGATTTAATTACCAAGACAAAGATGTGGTGGTAACCATTCCTAAAAAACAAAAAACTTTAACTTGGCATTTTATTGCGCCTAATGTGCATGATTTTACATGGGCTGCTGATAAAAATTATCTTCACGATGTGGTGCAAACCACCTTTGGAACAACCTTACACTTCATCTATAAAAACAATACTAAAATTATTGAAAACTGGAAACAGGCACAGCCTAGAACGGTTCAGTTAATAGAGTATTACAATGCTATTGTAGGTAAATATCCTTACAAGCAATATTCTATAATTCAGGGTGGAGATGGCGGAATGGAATACGCCATGTGTACTTTGATTTTAGGCGAAGGAACCTTTGACGGATTGGTTGGGGTTATTGCCCACGAAATGGGCCACTCTTGGTTCCAACAGATTTTGGCTTCCAATGAAAGTAAACACCCGTGGATGGACGAAGGTTTTACCTCGTTTATTGAAGATTTAGGACTGAATGAATTAGCAGCAAAAAAGTCTGCAAATCCTTTTTCAGGAGCTATAAAAAGTTACATCAATTTAGCAAATTCTGGAAAGGAGCACCCGCTTTCAACACATGGTGATCGCTATGATGAAAACCGAAGTTATAGCATTGCTTCTTACAGCAAAGGGGAAGTGTTTTTGGTGCAATTACAATACCTCATCGGAAAAGAAAATTTAATGAAAACTTTGAGAAGGTATTATGATGAATTTAAATTCAAACATCCAACTCCAAACGATATTAAACGCACCGCAGAACGAGTTTCGGGAGCAAATCTCGATTGGTACCTAACCGACTGGACTAAAACCCTAAACACCATTGATTACGGAATAAAAGAAGTAACGGAAAATGAAGGTTCTACTAAAATTTCGTTAGAACGAATTGGCAGAATGCCAATGCCAATTGATCTTTTAATTGAATATTCGGATGGAAGCAAAGAAAGTTTTTACATTCCGTTGCGCATGATGAGTTTTGAAAAAGCGAACCCAACACCAGAAATTTCAAGAACTGTTTTAAGAGATTGGACTTGGGGCGACCCAAATTATTCTTTTAACATCTCAAAAGCGAAAGATAAAATTAAAAAAATCACATTTGATCCTAGCGGACTTATGGCTGATGTAAAGCCAGAAAATAATAGTTATGAAATAAAATAATTCACAAAGCGTTCTTTAGGGAACGCTTTATTTTTAGAATAGAATTTGTAGTTTTACAGTCAATTTAATTTTCATCATGAAATCATTAAGATATATCTTATTTTTTGCTTTTCTGTGCCTAGGGTTTCAAAAAACTTCCGCCCAAGTGTATCGCTTTAAAACTAGCAGCATGAGCGTTATGGATAAAAATGAAAAAGGTTCATGGAACAAATGGTCTGATTTTAAAAAAGCAGATATTATAATTACTCTTGACGGAAATAAGGATCGATTTATTGTAAATTCAAAAGAATTACAATTGTATAAAATTGATGCTTATTTAGAAAAAATTTCCAATGAAAATGATGATACATTGGGATTTAATTGCACCGATAATGAAGGTGAAAAATGTGTAATTCTTATCGTTACCCGAAAAAAAGAAGGCAATCGGATGCAGTTTTATATCAACTACAACGACTTGAAAATGGTTTACAACATTTACAACACAAATTAATTTTGATCGAAAATAAAGATTTTACATATTCTAAATCGGAGAAATTAAAGAGCAGAAAATTAATTGATTTGCTTTTTTCAAAAGGGAAATCGATTTCTAAGTTTCCGTTGCGATTGGTTTATGTTCCTACGGAAGAAGTTGATGAAAAATTATTATTTGGCGTTTCCGTTTCAAAAAAATATTTTAAAAACGCCTCTGATAGAAATTATTTAAAACGTGTTTTAAGAGAGTGTTACCGATTAAATAAAAAGCTATTGCACGAAAACTTAGACAAACCCTATGCTTTTATGTTTTTTTACCAATCAAATGAGGTTTTAAGCTATCAAGAAATTGAAGAAATAACCATTCAGTTATTTGAAAAATGGGTGATTGAAAAAAAATCATAACCGCCTTTTACTGAATTAATAAAATAAAACAACCATGTTTACTTACTTTAAAAAAAGATATATTTTGCCAGTAATTGCTACTGGATTTTTATTTGTTGGTGTTAGTTTTAAAGATGATTTTTTTGAAATTGCAAAACAAATTGAAATCTTCACAACGCTATTTAAAACGGTAAATCAAAACTATGTTGATGAGGTAAACCCGGCAGAATTAATGGATAAGGCCATTAAAAGTATGCTTGCCGAATTAGATCCGTATACCAATTATTTTAACGAACAAGATGTTGTAAAATTTAAAATAAACAATACGGGTGAATATACTGGAATTGGTGCTATGATTACTAGAAAAGAAGATAAGCTAATCATTAAAGAGCCTTACAAAGGTTTTCCGGCAGACAAAGCAGGCTTAAAAGCCGGAGATGCTATTTTTCAAATTGGAGATGTGCTATTATCCGATTTTAAAGACGATGCTTCCCAATTGCTAAAAGGAGCGAAAAACACTAAAGTTGAAGTTAAATACATTCGTCAAGGGAAAACGCTATCGGCCCAAATAGTATTGGATGAAGTAGAAATAAAAGCAGTGCCTTTCTTTTCTAAAATAGATGAAAAAACGGGTTATATTGCCCTTACTGCTTTTAACAGAAAAACCACTCAGGAAACCAAAGAAGCTTTACAAAAACTTAAAGAAGAGGGAGCTGAAAGAATCATTTTAGACCTGAGAGGAAATCCGGGAGGTTTATTGAATGAAGCGGTAAATGTGTGTAATTTATTTGTGCCTAAAGGCGAAATAATTGTAACAACAAAATCAAAAAATACTAAATACAACATCACCTACAAAACAACTAACGAGCCAATTGATTTGGAAATTCCGCTTGTAGTAATTGTAAATGGAAAAAGTGCTTCGGCCTCAGAAATTGTTTCTGGAGCCCTACAAGATTTAGATCGAGCAGTGGTTTTAGGAAGTCGAAGTTTTGGAAAAGGATTGGTGCAACGACCAATTGATATGACCTATGGAACTCAGGTAAAAGTAACTATTTCGCGTTATTACACTCCAGCCGGAAGATGTATTCAAGCTTTGGATTATTGGCACAAAGATGCCGATGGAAAAGCAGTTCGAACGGATGCTTCAAAATACAACGCATTTAAAACTAAAAAGGGAAGAACTGTTTATGACGGTGGAGGAATTCAACCCGATGTTGAACTTACCGAAACCAAAACAAGTGCCATTGCTGAGGTGTTGCAAAAAAACGATGCCATCTTTAACTATGTAACCCATTATTTTTACAAAAATCCGAATTTAGGAACAACCATTCCAAATTTCACCGATGCCGACTTTGCAGATTTTAAAGCATTCCTAAAAAAAGAAAAAATAAGTTTTGATACCGAAACCGAATTGGCTTTAAAAACAACTTTAGAAAAAGCTAAAAAGGAAAAAATTGACGATTCTATAAAACTTCAATACGATCAATTAATGGCGGCTTTACAAAAAAGTGAAGAAGCATTAGTAGATAAAAATCAAAAGGAAATTAAGAAATTAATTCTTGAAGAAATCATAAAAAGATACCAATATAAAGAAGGTTTGTACCAATATTACTTAAAAAATAATGTTGAAATTGCAAGAGCAACTTCTATATTGGCAAACCCAATTGAATATAATAAAATACTTCAATAATGATTAAGTTTTTAAAATATATTCCCTTTTTCATCCTCGGACTTGCCCACGGTCAAGAGGAGGCTGTGAAATCGGTATATTTTGAATTTGACAAATTTTCGCTTGACGAAAAACAAACTAAAGAAGTCGTAGATTTTATTAAAAACACCGATTCTACTCGAATTGAATCAGTTGAAATTTTTGGCTATACGGATGATATTGGAAAAGATGATTATAATTTTAAACTGTCTACCAATAGAGCCACAACAATTGTAAATGCGCTTACCCAAAATGGCGTAAAAAGTAAAATTATTATCACCATTGAAGGAAAGGGAAAGATATTAATTGACGATGATGTGCTTGACAATCTTCCTGAAAAACGCTCAAAAAATCGAAGAGTAGATGTGGTTTTAAATTTAAAAGAGCTGCCAAAATTAGTGCTTCCTGGTTTTTATAATATGCTAAAAAAAGACCATGTAGTTGGAGATCATATTTATTTAGAAAATATACTATTTGAAAAAGGAAGCAGTAAATTGTTAGACAGGGCTAAAGCTGAATTAGATCGTGTGGCGCTATTAACCTTGCGTTATAAAAACATAGAATTTGAAGTACAAGGCCATGTTTGTTGTACGCCTTTAAATCAAAAAGACGCTATTGATAAAGACACTAAAAAAAGGCAATTATCAGTAAACAGAGCGCTTAGTGTTTATAAATATTTAGCGTATAGAAGGGTTCCTAAAAATCGTATGACCTACAAGGGTTATGGGAATAAAGTGCCATTGGGAAAAGATCCCGAATACGACAGAAGAGTAGAATTGGTAATTACTAAAATCTAACTATCCACGTTTCATTTCGATATGAGGAATATCATCTTCTAAATACATTTTGCTGGTTTGAACAAAACCATGGCTCTCATAAAAATTTTTAAGATACAATTGCGCCGAAATCGTAATTTTTTCTTGGTTGTAATATGTTTTAATTGCGGCAATAGCATTTTGCATTAATTCATGGCCCCACTTTTTATTTCGAACATCCGGATGTACAACAACTCTTCCGATGGATGCATTTTCAAAATAATCTCCCGAATTAAATAAGCGCGCACAAGCCACAATTTGATTATCAAACTCACCTAATAAATGAATGGCCTTTTCGTCTTTTCCATCAACATCCTGATAAACGCAATTTTGCTCCACTATAAAGACGTGTGAGCGGAGTTTTAGCAATGAATATAGCTCTTGAAGAGAAAGCTCGTTAAATCGCTTTATTTTCCATTTTATTGAGTCCTGCATTTGCTTTTTATTTCTTTTTTAAAAACTGAACCGATTTGATAATAGACTCCAATTCAAACATTAAATCTCTTTTTTGTTTGGAAGGCGCATAACAAAATCCTTCAATCACCAATATTCGATTATTCGATTGGTCTAAAATGGCATAATTTACAAATGGGCCGTTCATGAAATCATTTAACAACTCCCAATTGCCTTTAGTTTCAAAAGTAGGTTTGTTAAATATTTTTGTTTTTGAAAGAAACGGCGAAAAAGCGGTTTCAGTGACCATTCTGGTTCTAGGAACGGCGCCGTGTATATATATTCTACCTATAGAATCTCTAATTTTAGCAATTCGTTTTAAAGCAGATGGATTGTCTTTAATGCTGCTAAATGGAATT
>JBILNU010000110.1:0-5465 GCA_044374815.1 Flavobacterium sp. | reverse complement strand
ATTAATTTCACCTTTTACATACACTATAAACAAAATAATTTTATTGTTTTTTTGTGTATCCTAATATTTTTAACACATCATCCGATGTTTGTTGCTCTGAAAATACTTCGGTAGCAAGAATTCCGTTTTGGTCTCTATCAATTAAGATGTGCTTTGGCTGCGGAATCAAACAGTGGTGTAAACCTCCAAATCCTCCAATAGTTTCTTGGTAAGCTCCGGTGTTAAAAAATCCTATGTATAATGGTTTTTCCTTATTATATTTTGGCAAATAAATGGCATTCATGTTTTGTTCAGAATTGTAATAATCATCACTATCACATGTCATTCCACCAAGAAGGACTCTTTCGTAAGTGTCATTCCATCTATTAACGGCCAACATGATAAAACGTTTATTAATTGCCCAAGTATCGGGTAATGTAGTGATAAAAGAGCTGTCAATCATGTTCCAAGCTTCTCTATCATTTTGCTGTTTTTGATACAATACTTGATAAATAGCGCCACCAGATTCTCCAACAGTAAAAGATCCAAATTCTGTGAAAATATTAGGAACATCTACCTCAGCTTCATCACAAGCAATTTTAATTTGATGTATAATCTCATCAATCATGTATTGGTAATCGTATTCAAAAGCTAATGAATTTTTAATCGGAAAGCCTCCTCCAATATTCAAACCATCAAGGGTAGGGCATTCTCTCTTTAATGCAATGTATACTTTGATACATTTAACTAATTCATTCCAATAATAAGCATTGTCGTTGATTCCGGTATTGATAAAGAAGTGAAGCATTTTCAACTCTAATTTATCATTTTCTTGAATTTGTTTTTTGTAAAACTGAACAATGTTTTTATATCCAATTCCTAAACGCGAGGTATAAAACTCAAACTTAGGTTCTTCCTCTGCGGCAATACGAATACCTATTTTAAATTTACCTTTTATTTCAGCTTGAAGTAAATCCAATTCTTCATAGTTGTCAATTACTGGAATAGTATTCTTGTGTCCGTTATTGATTAATCTTGCAATATTGGTTATGTATTGTTCTCTTTTAAAACCATTACATATAATATAGGTACTTTTATTAATCTTTCCATTTTCCATTAAATTTTCTACGATATTAATGTCAAATGCAGAAGAGGTTTCAATATGAATATTGTTTTTAAAAGCTTCGTTCATAATGTATTCAAAATGAGAGCTTTTAGTGCAATAGCAATAATAGTATTTACCTTCATATTTATTTTTCTCCATGGCATTACGGAACCAATTTTTGGCCTTTTTAATGTTGTTGGAAATTTGGGGTAAATAAGTGAACTTTAATGGAGTTCCGTATTGCTCAACTAATTTCATCAAATCAATATTGTGAAATTGAAGGGCATTATCTTTATTAAGGCTAAATTCCTCTTGAGGAAAATAGTATGTTTGATTGATTAAGTCGAAATATTTAGTATTCATTAGGGATGGTATTAGATTAAATAAATGAAATTAAACACGGATTAATTCATTATTCAAACCCTAATATTTGCGTAGGCAATTGGCAAGTCAATTGTGATGTATTCAATAATGTTAAAATTTGCAACAACATAAGAAGTTTTAGTATTGTAAATACTAGCGTTACCCTCTGGACAACTTGAAAAATTTGCATCCAGAAACAAAGGAAAACTGTTGTTTTTGTTTTTAATCATCAGCGCAAATTTATAAAATAAAATATGTCATTTGAAAAAAAAATAATTAAAAAATAATCAACTTTGAAATTCTTTAAAGCTATTTATAATTAATTCATTATCAGCAGATTGATTTAAAATTATCGCTCCGATATTTTGAATTAACGCAAATTGTACTTTTCCATACTCATTTTTCTTATCGTGTATGAGTAAATTTATTATGGATTCTTGGTCTTTTTTCGAAAAAATAGGTTTTTCATAAATTGCCAAAAGTGTATTTTTTATTTCGTAATAATCTTCCTCGGAAATCAGTTTTTTCTCTTTTGAAATATAACTTTCCAAAATCATTCCAATAGCCACTGCTTCACCATGAAGTAATGGGGCGGGAGTGTCTAAAAAATGACTCTCAATAGCATGTCCTAAAGTGTGACCAAAGTTTAGTGCTTTGCGGATTCCGTTTTCGGTTGGATCCTGAGAAACGATTTCGTTTTTTATTTCAATCGAACGATGGATTAATGTATCGAAATCGTCAAAATTCAATTCATTTAAATTTTTAAACTGAAGCCAATAATTTTTATCATGGATTAATCCGTGCTTAAGCATTTCAGCTAAACCAGATTTCATTTGATTTTGAGGTAATGTTTCTAAAAAATCAGTATCAATTAAAACCAATTTGGGAGGGATAATCACTCCAATTTGATTTTTCAAATTTCCCAGATCAACTCCGTTTTTACCTCCAATTGAAGCGTCTACCATTCCTAAAAGTGAGGTGGGAATATTTATAAAATCAATTCCTCTTTTAAATGTTGCAGCCACAAATCCTCCAATATCAGTGATAACACCTCCACCAAGATTAATGATAGCACTTTTTCTATCTGCACCTAAATCGGAGAGAATAGACCAAATCTCAACACAAGTTGAAATGGTTTTCATTTCTTCACCTGCTTCAATTTCAATAATTTCAATTGGAATCTCAACCTCTAATTTTGGCAACAACTTTTGCAAACAATATTCATTGGTATTTTCGTCAACTAAAAGGAATAATTTTGAATAATTGCTATCTGAAATCCAGGCATTAAGCATTTGATAACCCTCTTGGTTGAAATAAATTGAATATTCGTTGGCTTTAATGGATTGCATTTTCTTGTTATTTAAGGTCAAAAATAAGGTTATTTTTAATAAATATTCGCTTAACTCTAATTATATTTGTGCAATTATCACAATTTAAATAATGGATAAAATTTTCAATAATACCGAGGTTGCTTTCTCATTAAAAAGCAATACCGAACTAGATAGAGCCTATTTTCTTTTTAAACTTATTGGTAGCGAACCTCTTGTTCGAATTGGAACGGCGGTAACCAATTTTGCTATTAAGGCACACCTTCCGGTAGAAGGACTTATTCGTGCTACCGTTTTTGATCATTTTTGTGGTGGAGTAAATGAGCAGGATTGTCTTTCTGTAGTTGATAAAATGTATACCAAAGGGGTTTCTTCCGTTTTGGATTATTCGGTGGAAGGAAAAGAGGAAGAGGCGCAGTTTGATGCTGCTTTAGAAATGACTTTGAAGACTATCGAATTTGCTAAGGAACGCAAAGCAATTCCGTTTGCAGTTTTCAAGCCAACAGGTTTTGGAAGATTGGATTTGTATACCAAAGTAGGAGCGAAGTCGCCTTTAACTGATGCCGAGAAAGAAGAATGGAATAAAGTAAAAGTTCGTTTTGAAAATGTTTGCAAAACCGCATATGATAAGGATGTTGCTTTATTGATTGATGCCGAGGAAAGTTGGATGCAAGATGCCGCTGATGAATTGGTTGAAGAAATGATGGTTCAATACAACAAAGAAAAAGTTATTGTTTTCAATACTTTGCAAATGTACCGCTGGGATCGATTGGATTATTTGAAATCGTTACATGAACGAGCTAAAGCAAAAGGTTTTAAAATAGGAATGAAATTGGTTCGCGGTGCTTATATGGAAAAAGAAAATAAGCGTGCAGAAGAACTAGGTTATCCAACCCCAATTTGTGCTTCCAAACAAGCTACTGATGATAATTACAACGCTGCAGTAGATTATATGATGCACCATATTGAAACCATGGCAATTTTTGCGGGAACGCACAATGAAGCTAGTTCGTATAAATTGTTGGAAATGTTGGCAGCAAATGGCATTAGTAAAAATGACAACCGAATTTGGTTTGGTCAATTGTACGGAATGAGTGATAACATCAGTTATAACTTGGCCAAAAATGGATACAATGTGGCCAAATATTTACCCTTCGGACCTGTTCGTGATGTTATGCCGTATTTGATTCGAAGAGCTGAAGAAAATACTTCGGTTGCAGGACAAACCAGCAGAGAATTGAATTTACTTAAAACGGAAAGAGATAGAAGAAAAGCGAAATAAAATTTAATATTCGTTGAATTGTAAGTTGCTTAAATTCTTGTAGATACCGTTTTCTATTTCAAGTAATTTTTTGTGCGTTCCAGATTCTGCAATTACCCCTTCATTTAATACTAAAATTGCATCCGCATTTCTAATGGTTGCTAAACGGTGGGCGATAATAATACTTGTTCTTCCCTCCATTAAGTTTTCTAAAGCTTCCTGAACTAATTTTTCACTTTCGCTATCTAAAGAGGAAGTCGCTTCATCTAGAATTAAAATACTTGGATTTTTCAATAATGCTCGGGCGATTGCAATTCGTTGGCGTTGTCCACCCGATAGTTTAATTCCGCGCTCACCTACTAGCGTGTCAAATTTTTCAGGAAAACCATTAATAAAATCTAGAGCATTAGCTTGTTTTGCAGCAAGAATAATTTCTTCTTCACTGGCTGTAGGTTTTCCGTAAGCAATGTTTTCACGAATGCTTCCGCCAAATAAAATTACATCTTGAGGAACAATACTCATATTCCCACGAAGGTTTTCTAAGTCATACTCATAAATGTCTTTTCCATCAATTTCTATTGAACCTCCAACAATATTGTAAAATCGAAGTAAAAGTGAGGAAATAGTCGATTTACCAGCACCACTTGGTCCAACAATAGCAACCTTTTGTCCGAAATTTGCAGTGAAATTAACATCTTTTAAAACCTGTACTTCTGGACGGGAAGGATAGTAAAAAGACACATTTTTAAAGGTTACATTTCCTTGTATTTTTTCAAGATTGTCTTCTGAAATTGTGTTGATCTTTTCGGGTGTTTCATCCAATAACTCAAAAACCCTCTCCGTGGCTCCAACAGCTTTTTGAATTTGAGCATATAATTCGGCGATACCGCCAAAAGAAGCGCCAACAAAAGTAGAGTACAATACAAATGAAATCAATTGGCCTACACTCATTTCACCGCTGATACTCAATGTTACACCATACCAAACTACAGCCACAATAGCACCAAATAAACAGAATATGATAAACGATGCAAAGTAACCACGGTATTTACCGCCTCTAATAGCGATTTTCACGATTTCTTGTATTTTACCTTTGTATCGCGCAATTTCATACCATTCGTTGGCAAAAGCTTTAACATTACTAATTCCTTGCAATGTTTCTTCTACAATTACCTGACTTTCGGCAACCTTGTCTTGTACATTTTTAGAATACTTTCTTATAAATCTTCCAAAAATTACTGCTGCCACAGCAACCACAGGAACAATAGAAAGCATCATTAATGTAAGTTTAAAACTTTGACTAGCAAGCAAAGCCACACCACCAATAATTAAAATGAATTGTCTTAAAAACTCTGCTATGGTTGAAGTTAAGGTGTCTTGAATTTGAGTAATATCTGAACTGATGCGGCTATTTAATTCACCGACTCTT
>JBILNU010000019.1:0-20196 GCA_044374815.1 Flavobacterium sp. | reverse complement strand
AGTTCAAAAGCTTTATTTACTGCTCTATCTATCACTTTTTCACGTGGTTGACCAAAATTAAATTCCTCCACAAAAACCTCACTAGGCGTAGCAATAGCAATAAAAACAGTTCCAATAGTTGCATCGGTATCTCCTTTATCAGGACCTGCATTTCCTGTTGTTGCAATTGCATAATCGGATTTCATTCTTTTTTGAACTCCAATCGCCATTTCTTTAGCCACTTCCCCACTCACCACAGAATGTTGAGCAATCGTTTCTTCCGATACCCCCAAAATAGAAACTTTGGTTTCGGTAGCATAACTTACTACACCACCTCTAAAATAATTGGAAGCCCCCACCACTGCAGTCAGTTCTTGAGTGATTTTACCTCCGGTACAACTTTCTGCTACAGCTAGAGTATTTTTATTTTGCATTAATAATCTTCCTAAAACAACCGCTATAGTTTCATCTTCATCAAAACCAACAATAATATCTCCAATAATTTTAGCTAATGATTCAACCTTATTGTTAATTGTAGCTTCTAATAACCCTCTGTCTTTTCCGCGAGCAGTCAATCTTAATCGTACTCTACCTGGTGAAGGCAAATAGGCCAACTTGATGAATTCAGGTAAATTATTCTCCCAATTTTCTATTCGTTCAGCAACCAAACTCTCCCCTTGACCATAGGTCATGATTGTTTTGTGAAGTATATATGGGCGCTCGTATTCTTTAACAATCTTTGGGATGATTTCGTTTTCAACAATGTATTTCATCTCATAAGGAACGCCGGGTAACGAAATATAAACGGTATTTTCTTTCTTCATCCACATTCCAGGTGCTGTACCTACTTTATTAAATAACACCTGACAATTAGAAGGAACAAGCGCTTGATCTTTATTAATTTGAGAGGCCGGTCTTTTCATCACTGTTTCAATCAACTCAATAACATGAGCCTGAACTTCATAATTAATAACTAAGCTATCATTGAAATATTCACAAAAAGTATGTTTCGTAATATCATCTTTAGTCGGACCTAAACCACCAGTTATGATAACAAAATCAACTTTGTTCTGTAATTTTTCGAAAGTCTCTAAAATATGTTGCTTATTATCACTTATCGAAAGTAATTCGTGCGTTTGCACCCCTATCCGATCTAATGCTTTAGCTATATATCCAGAATTAGTATCAATAATTTGACCTATAAGGATTTCATCGCCAATAGTAACTATGGTTGCTTTCAAGTGAATTAAGTTATTAGAATTGAAATTAAATTACTTCAATTTGCGGGTTAATTTTTTTTATTTCAGAAATAAAAATATCGCTGTACTTCGGCGAAATAAACAAATCATCATAAGAATTATAAGTAACAATAAACCCTTTGGTATCTAGTGCCGGCTTAAACATAACTGGAACATTCAAACCCGAATGGCGTTTTATTGATTTTATTTTTGTGATATCGATTCTACCTCTAAGTGGGCCAGAGCGATACAATAAAAAATTATTTTTTATCACATATCGAGTATCCAAAATAATCCAAAGAACAAAACCAATTACCAAAGAAACAATTATTACAGGCATTAATGGAAATGAGCCTTTTTGAAAATTCAATACAAGAGACAAGATTAAGAACAATACTAAACTCCAAAGGACAGCAACAGTAAAAGTGTTTTTGGTAGATAAAAATCGGGTCATAATTTTTTTAAATGAGCTTATAATGATAAAAACAAAAATTCGTTTAATTTTACGCTAAATTAATACAATTAACTATCACAACCGAATTTTAATAAAAAATAGTTTGAAATGAGTACAATTAATTGGGTAACTGCAGGTGAGTTTGAAGATATTACCTATAAAAAATGTAATGGCGTGGCCCGAATTGCCTTCAATCGACCAGATGTGCGCAATGCCTTTAGACCAAAAACCACTAGCGAACTTCTTCAAGCATTTCATGATGCCCAAGAAGATACTTCTATTGGAGTGGTTTTACTATCTGCCGAAGGACCTTCTAGCAAAGACGGAGTGTATTCATTTTGCAGCGGTGGCGATCAAAAAGCGCGAGGAAACCAAGGTTATGTAGGAGAAGATGGCTACCACCGATTGAACATTTTAGATGTTCAGCGATTAATTCGATTCATGCCCAAGGCGGTGATTTGTGTAGTCCCTGGATGGGCAGTTGGAGGCGGACATAGCTTGCATGTGGTATGTGATTTAACATTAGCCAGTAAAGAACATGCTGTTTTCAAACAAACCGATGCCGATGTAACGAGCTTTGACGGTGGATATGGATCGGCTTATTTGGCTAAAATGGTCGGACAGAAAAAAGCAAGAGAAATATTCTTTTTAGGAAGAAACTATTCGGCTCAAGAAGCTATGGATATGGGAATGGTAAATGCGGTAATTCCGCATGACGAGTTGGAAGACACGGCATATGAATGGGCACAAGAGATTCTTGCCAAATCACCAACATCTATTAAGATGCTAAAATTCGCCATGAACCTTACCGATGACGGTATGGTTGGTCAACAAGTATTTGCTGGCGAGGCTACACGATTAGCATATATGACCGATGAAGCTAAAGAAGGTCGTGATGCATTTTTAGAAAAGCGCAAACCAAATTTTGATAAAAAATGGCTACCTTAAGAAAGATTAATGGAATTTTAGATGCTAAAATATTTAATTAAGCTCCAAAATCTAATTATAAAAAAATCAAATAATCTAAAAAACAAATGAAACACTGGATTGAAGCTGCTCGAGTTCGCACCCTGCCCCTATCGATTTCCGGAATCTTAGTTGGAAGTTTTTACGCCATGTCACAAGGAATATTCAATTGGAAAATTGTAATTTTTGCACTATCAACTACTCTTGGACTGCAGATTCTTTCCAATTTTGCCAACGATTATGGTGACGGGGTAAAAGGAACCGATAATGAAGATCGTGTGGGCCCTATGCGATCCATTCAAAGTGGAAACATCAGACCGGGAGCTATGCGATTTGCAATATTCATCACCTCTTTTCTTACCTTAGTTTCTGCCATGCTGCTAATTTATTTTTCTTTTAAAGGAAAATATTTAATGTATTCCTTGGTTTTCTTTGTTTTAGGAATTTTAGCTATTGCTTCTGCTATTCGCTATACAGTTGGAAAAAACCCATATGGATATAGAGGATATGGCGATATTTTTGTTTTTATTTTTTTTGGAATAGTAAGCACCTTTGGAGTTAACTTTATGTTTTCAAAAGAAATTGATTGGCTTTTATTTTTGCCAGCAACTGCAATTGGATTTTTAAGTGTTGGAGTATTGAACTTAAATAATATGCGCGATGAAGAATCAGATAGAAAATCAAATAAAAACACATTGGTAGTTCAAAACGGAGGCGCTTGGGCAAAAAAATACCACTTCTTTTTGATTGTTGCTGCTATGGTTTCAATGCTAGTTTTCGCATTTATTTTTGATTTTAGCTACAGAGATCAAAATCCACATTCATTTAATTTTGATATTTATTTCTTTTTATTGGCCTACTTTCCAATAATTGCTCACCTGAAAAGAGTTACAAAAAACAAAGAACCCAAACTTTTAGATCCAGAATTAAAAAAACTAGCCTTAAGCACCTTTTTTCTTTCGATTTTATTATCGCTTTCGCTGATTTATTTTATATCGGATTTCATTATTTATTATACTAATTGGCCATGAAAATAACCTTTTACGGGCACGCTTGCATTGGAATTGAAGTAAGCGGCAAACACATTTTAGTTGATACATTTATTACAGCAAACCCTACCGCAAGTCATATCGATGTGAATGCAATTGAAGCGGATTATATTTTGCTAACCCACGCACACAATGATCATATTTTGGACGCAGAAGTTATTGCAAAACGAACCAATGCAACCATTGTATCAAGCTATGAGGTAGCCGTTCATTTTGGAAACAAAGGAATCAACTACCATCCTATGAATCATGGTGGTAGCTGGCAATTTGAATTTGGAAAAGTAAAAATGGTTAGCGCCATTCACTCAAGTTCATTTCCGGATGGCTCTTATGGAGGTAATCCTGCAGGATTTGTAATTGAGGGAGAACACAAAAACATATATATTTCGGGGGATACGGCTCTAACCATGGATATGAAATTGATTCCAATGCGAACTAAATTGGATTTGGCAATATTGTCGATTGGGAATAACTTTACTATGGACGTTGAAGACGCTATCATAGCAGCCGATTTTGTTGCTTGTGACAAAGTTCTTGGCGTACATTATGATACTTTTGGTTATATTGAAATCAATCATGAGGAAGCCAAAAAGAAATTTTTTGACGCCGGGAAAGACTTGATGCTGCTAGAAATTGGAGAAAGTATTTCGTTATAAATAAATGAAAGCAAGCTACCAAAAATACATTCTAAATTTCAAAAACCCTTCTGGAACCTCCAGAGGCATCTTAAATACTAAAGAAACTTGGTTTATTCTTCTAGAACATGACGGAAAGCAAGGTATAGGAGAATGCGGAATTTTGAGAGGATTGAGTGCAGACGACCGCCCCGATTATGAAGAAAAACTTCAATGGACCTGCCAAAACATTCAATTAGGAAAAGACGCACTTTGGGAATCATTATTAGAATTCCCTTCGATTCAATTTGGAATTGAAATGGCTTTTCAATCATTAGATTCGGAAAATCCTTTTTTATTATTTCCTTCCGAATTCACAGAAGGCAAAAAAACCATATCCATAAACGGATTAATTTGGATGGGCGAACCCTCATTCATGAAACAACAAATTGACGAAAAACTGGCACAAGGATTTCATTGCATTAAGTTAAAAATTGGCGCTATCGATTTCAAAAAAGAATTGGAATTATTAGAATTTATTAGAGCGAATTTCGATGAAAAATCAATTGAAATTCGAGTAGATGCCAATGGGGCTTTTACCGAATCTGAAGCTTTAAATAAATTAAATCAATTATCTGGTTATAAATTACATAGCATAGAACAACCTATTGGAGTTCGAAAATATGACAGTATGTCAGAATTATGTGCTAAAACCCCTATTTCTATAGCTTTAGACGAAGAATTGATAGGTGTTTACAATTATTCTGAAAAGGAAGCGCTGTTGCAAAAAATCAAGCCACAATACATCATTTTAAAACCTAGTTTTATAGGTGGTTTTAGAGGTACTAAAGAGTGGATTGAATTAGCCGAAAAATTTCAAATTGGCTGGTGGATTACTTCTGCCCTAGAAAGCAATATTGGCTTAAATGCAATTGCACAATGGACCTTTTTACAAAATAATTCAACGCCTCAAGGATTGGGTACTGGAGGACTGTATAACAATAACTTTGATTGCCCCTTAGAAGTTAAAAACGGACAACTTCAATACAACCCAAATTTAGAATGGAATGTAAATCTTAAATAGATTTATTGAATTAAATGAATTCCGTCTTCCTTAATTTCAATAAGCTTTTGTTTATACAATAACCCAATTGCTTTTTTGAAGGTTTTCTTACTCATTTTTAAAACCGTCTTAATATCTTCGGGATTGGAATTATCATTTAAACGCAAAAAGCCTCTACTTGCACGCAATTCATTTAGAATAATTTCCGAGTTTGGTTCGATATTTTCAAACCCAAGTTTATGTAATGATACATCAATCTTTCCGTCTGGACGAACATTTTTAATGTAACCTTTCATTTTATCACCGGTACGAATGGCATCATCATACACCTCATCTTTATAAATCAATCCTTTGTGTTTTTGATTAATAATTACATTAATTCCAATTTCGGTAATATGAGAAATAATCAAATCTACTTCCTCATTTTTTTCCAAATTAATGTTATCGTTATCCAAAAACTGGTTGGTTTTACTAGAAGCCACAAGGCGATTTGTTTTTTCATCTAAATATAAGTAAACTAAATAGCGCTTCCCTTTCTCCATTGGACGTGCCTGTTCTTTATATGGAACCAGAATATCTTTTTCCATCCCCCAATCTAAAAATGCACCTACTTGATTCACGTAATTTACGCGTAATAAAGCAAATTGATTCAACACCACATAAGGAACCAATGTAGTTGCCACTGGGCGTTCTTCATGATCTAAATATACAAACACACTCATTTCTTCCCCAATTTCAAAAACCTTTGGAACGTACTTATTTGGCAGCAAAACATCTTCTTTGCCATTGGTTAAAAATAAACCAACTTGTGTTTGTCTGCTAATCGTAAGGGTATTGAATTGACCAATTTTCATAATATACTTGTAATTTTCACAAAGGTACAAATAGAATTAAGATATTACATTGTAATGTAAAATAGGTGTTTCAAAAAGTTAAATCACTTTACACCAACGCTTTAAAGTAATCCAAAAGAATTTTATCGTTTTCTAAAGTTGGGGTAAAAACCTCTAGTAAAGTTGGTTTATCATCTTGCAAGAACAAATCCTTTAAACTTTTCTCCAAGGTAGCTTCATTGCTGGCTATAAGATAATTCAAGCCGTACATTTTTGCTAAATGCTCGGCGGTTAAACAATGAGAAGTTTCAAAAAAAGTATTAAAAACCGGAGTTTCTTTATGACCTGGTAAAATTCGGAAGATTCCTCCTCCTCCATTATTAATCAGAATGATTTTAAAATTATTTGGGATATAATTATTCCAAAGGGCATTACTATCGTACAGAAAACCAATATCGCCCGCAATGAAAACGCAGGGTTTTTTATTTCCAACAGCCGCTCCAATAGCAGTAGAAGTGCTTCCGTCAATTCCGCTAGTTCCACGATTACTATACACTTCAATACTTTTTTCAATGTCAAATAATTGAGCGTAACGAATTGGAGAACTATTACTTATATGTAACTGATAATCAATAGGTATAACCGAAATTATCTTTTTAAACACTTTAAGGTCGGAAAACGGAATTTTACCAAGATATTCAACACTTTTCTTTTGTCTGTACGCTTTAATGTCTTGTGCTAATTGACTGTATGTACTTTCAACCACCTGGGTCAATTGAAAAAACGAATGAAAGAAATTATTGGGTTGCATTACAAAATGCTTAGACAAACACCCAAATGTATCATATGCTCTTAAATCGTCTATGTGCCAATGATTTTGCGGCTGGTATTTTCTCAGAAATGCTTTGATTCGTTTTGAAACGATCATCCCTCCGAAGGTGACTAAAATTTCAGGTTGAAATTCTAAAAAATCCTTTTCGGTAAATGGCGATATTATCGAATCGATAGTGTTTATAAAACGAGGATGATGCAAATTAGAAGTCGTTTCAATAAGCACCACCACCGACGGATCATTAGCTAATAGGTCTAAATAGCGCTGCTCTATGGCATTGGGCTCGTTTACCCCAACTAAAACCAACTTCTTCTTGCTTGAATTCCATAGAGAAGCATACGAAGCTAAATCTTCAGATGAAGATGTAATAGATTCAAATGCATTGATTTTTGGTTTAACCAATAATTCCGAAGTAGTTTCATACAAGGGTTCTTCAAAAGGAACATTAATATGAACCGGACCTCTTTTGGCGAAAGCCATATTAATCGCTTCTTGAATTAAATCATCATTATTTTCGGATGCTTCTTCACTAAGATTAGCATTAAATAATGAATGATTTACAAAAACATTTTCTTGTCGAATGGTTTGGCCGTCGCCAATATCTATTTTGCTTTGCGGTCTATCGGCAGAAATAACAAGCAGCGGAATTTGACTGTAAAAAGCTTCCGCAAATGCCGGATAATAATTCAACAATGCCGAACCAGAAGTACAAACCAAAGCGACAGGTTCTTTTATTTGCTGAGCTATCCCCAAAGCAAAAAAAGCCGCCGAACGTTCATCGGCGATACTATAACAAGTAAAAAACGGATCGTTCCCAAAACCAATAATTAAAGGCGCATTTCTCGAACCGGGAGAAATTACAATATTGAATATATTTTTAGCACGAAGAATTTCGATTATAGATTGTGCTAAAGGTATTTTTGGGTAAATCATTGCTGTTGCGAGTACTAAATAAACTAGTTCTCCTGAATTAATTGTAAAACTATAATTTATGATTACAAAAGTACAAAGTTATTTATTGAGTTCCATTCAAACCGCCAAGAAAGTTAGGCAAGTGGGATAAAAATCTTTAGTTTGCCATAATTTCTAAATAGATAAAAAAACACTATTTTTGAAACATGGAAATCCAAATTAGACCCTATCAAACAAAAGATGCTGCTGAGATTTTAGAAATTATTAATTACAATATTCTAAACTCAACCGCTTTGTATGATTATGAACCGCGGACTTTAGAAAATCAAATTGCTATTTTTCAAGACAAATTAGATAAAGGATTCCCAATCCTAGTAGCTATTTCAAACAAAAGCGTTGTGGGCTTTGGCTATTATAGTGAATTCCGATTTAGAGAAGCTTATAAATTTACGGTTGAACATTCGGTTTATGCCCATCCCAATCTGATAGGGAAAGGCATTGGAAAATTGATTTTAGACAACTTAATTCATTTGGCGAAAGCACAAAAGCTACACACAATGATTGGCGTTATTGACTCTGAAAATCAAAGCAGTATAGAATTTCATAAGAAATTTGGCTTTGAAATTGCAGGAACCATAAAAGAATCGGGATATAAATTTAACCGCTGGCTGCATAGTGTTTTTATGCAGAAGATGCTTTAATTTATTTTATTATTGAATCAATATTTGGTTTGAAATAATTCGGCCCTTTCAACACCTTTCCGTCCTCACGATAAACAGGCTTCCCGTCTTCTCCCAATTTACTCATATTACTGCGTTGGATTTCATCAAAAACTTCTTCAATTTTGTGTTGCAATCCATGCTCAATAATGGTTCCGCATAAAATATATAACATGTCACCAAGGGCATCTGCGATTTCAACAATGTCATTGTTTTGCGCTGCCTCTAAATATTCTTCATTTTCTTCTTTCATCAAATTATAGCGAAGTAGGTTTTTGCTTTCGCCTAAGTCACCAATGATGTGTTCGCTGTATCCTAATTGAAAACTCGTGTGAAACTCTTTAACGGAATTTATCTGTTTTTGCATGATAATTATTATAAAAATTTAGAAAGCCAAATTACAAATAAGAACTATTATTGCCTAAATTTGTTAAAAAATTACAGCGTATGTTCACAACTGGTCAATTGTTTTTTGCAGTTGCATTTATTATTGCTTTTGTTATTGCAATGGTAATCGCCTATAAAAAAGACAAATCACTGCACAATCAATTTTACAAAGGAAATTATAAAATATTATTAGGTTTTTTTGCCTTCATTTTGATTTTATTTCTAATAAAAATTTTCTTTAAACACTAAAGTTTATTATATTTACTTTACTTTAAATTAAATACCATGCGAATCCTTAAATACATTTCATTGCTATTATTCCTTTTTTTAATTGGATTAAGTGTTTTTGTATCTACTCAAAAAGGAGATTATGATGTTACTGTAAGCAAAGTAATAAAAAACCCGAGGACCACCGTATTTAACTACATTAACGATTATAAAAACTGGGAGACTTTTTGTTCTTGGATTAAAAATGACAAATCGTATCAATTTACTTATCCTGGCCTTACTTTAGGAAAAGGTGGCTCTTGCTCTTGGACAAGCAGTTCTAGCGAAGGTTCTATAAAAACTATTGATGTAAAAGAAAATGAAAGTATTTTTCAAAAAATGAAAAATAACGAAGCGCCGTTCGAAATGTATTGGAGTTTTAAAGACACGCTTGGAGGAACTAAAGTAACCTGGAGGAACAAAGGAAAACTTGATTTTAAAAATAAAGTTACCGCATTTTTTTCTGGAGGAATTAATAGTGTTGTGAGCGCTATTTATGAAAAGAGTTTAGAGAATCTAAATTCAACTTTAGACTACGAAATAAACACCTACTCTATAAAAGTGAATGGAATAACAACACTTCCAGGTGGATTTCATTTAAAGCAATATTTACACTGCAAGCAAAAAGAAACTGAAAAAAATGTCAGCATACTTGTTTCGAGAATGGAATATTTCTTTGATAAAAATAAACTGAGAAGCAACGGAAAACCATTTATAATTTACCACAAATACGATCGAGCCAATAACGACGTAGCCTTTTCGGTATGCATGCCTGTCAAAGATTCTATTAACATCATGCCTGGTAGCGACATACAATCGGGGAAGACCGCAAGTTATACCTGTTTAAAAACCACTTTAGTTGGAGATTATTCTCATACTCAAAAAGCATGGAAAAAAGCACTTGATTTTGTTGCTAAAAATCATTTAGAGCGCAATAGATCAGGACAAATTATTGAAGTGCATAAAGTTGGCAGAAAAGATGTAATTAACCCTTCAAAATGGGTAACAGAAATATACATCCCTGTTTATCCTAAAGCTATCGAAGTAAAAGAAGAAGCTGCAACTGAAGAAACAACCACAGCAGCCACCCCTCCAAAAGAATCTGTAACTCCAGTTGAAAAAAATTAGTTCAACCGAATTAAACCTTTTGCAGTATCTTTATTCCAATAAATAAATTTTGGTATTGCAAGAAGAAAAAAACTTCATAAAGGAATTAATTGATCCAAGAACGCAAAATACTGCGTTTCAAAAATTGCTGCGCGAATATCAAAAACCTTTGTACCAAATCATTCGTAACATTGTTATTGATCATGATGATGCCCATGATGTACTGCAGAATACATTTATTAAAGTTTTTCAAAATATAACTAAATTTAAAGGAGACAGCAAATTGTTTTCATGGGTGTACCGCATTGCTACCAACGAAGCCATTACATTTATTAATAATAAAGCAAAGCGAAGCAAATTAACAAGTACTGAATTGCAATCGAAGTTGGTTGATAATTTACAATCGGATGTCTATTTCGAAGGAGATGAAATTCAATTAAAACTTCAAAAAGCACTTGTTTTATTACCCGAAAAACAACAGTTAGTATTTAAAATGAAATACTTTGAAGAATTAAAATATGAAGAAATTTCAGAAATCTTAGGTACTTCGGTTGGAGCCTTAAAAGCTTCTTACTTTCATGCAGTAAAAAAAATTGAAGAATATTTAAATTCAAATTAAACCTTAAAATAAAATCTATGTCAAATGGATATGAAAGAAATTAATTTAGAGACAAACAAAAAAATAACTACTGGATTTCAAATTCCGGAAGGCTACTTTGATACTTTCTCAGAAAAATTATTACAAGAGCTGCCATTAAAAGAAACGAAGGCGATTTCATTTTACACTCGAAATAAAAAGTGGATTTATGCTGCAGCTGCAGTATTAGTAATAATGCTATCATTGCCTTTAGTATACCAATTAGAAAGAAATCAAGAACAGCCAAGCGCCGCCGAAATAGAAAATTACTTAACTCAACAAAGTCCAATTTCTGAGGATGAAATTGTAAATTTATTAGAACAGGAAGATATCAATAAATTAAAAATAAGTAATTCAATATCAAAAGCTGATCTTGAAGAAGAATTATATTTAAACACCGAATTAGAAAAATACATTACCAACTAATATTTATAAGCATGAAAAACTTAATCATCATTTCCTTCTTTTTTATTTCAACAATTACTTTTGGACAAAGAGGTCCGTTAAGAGAGCGTTTTCAAGAAAAAAAAGAACAAATAAAAGCTTTAAAAGTTGCTTTTATCACAACTGAATTAAATTTATCACCCGATGAAGCCGCAAGGTTTTGGCCAATATTTAATGTTTTTGAAGAAAAACAACAAGAAATAAAAAGACAAAAACTAAGAAGTATTCTTGACCGAACCGAAAGTAATTCTATAGATAAATTATCCGAAAAAGATGCTGCTTCCCTATTATCGCAAATGGAAAACACTGAAGAAGAGTTGCATCAATTGAAAAAGAAATTTGTAACTAACTTAAAAGGAGTGATTCCATCAGTTAAAATCTTAAAACTTAAAAAAGCAGAAGAAGAATTTAATAGAAAATTATTACAGCAATACCGTGAAAAAAGAGACAACAGAAGGTAATTCTTTAAGCCAATATTAATTCAAAGGTGATTTTTCAATGAAAAATCACCTTTTTTTTTATTTGAATAATAATCGTACCATTTTATTTTTACCTGCAGCAATGGCTGACGAAGAATCAATGAAACGAAGGGTATAAAAAGAACCATCAGAGCTTAGTTGCTTCCACGAATTTCCTTTGTCACTAGAATAATAAATACCATTTGCCCCTACAGAAACCAATTGCATTCCTTTTCCGTTTGGAACAAACTGTACGCACGAAGCATATCCAAAACCTTCATTATCAGAAACTAGTTCCCAAGTTTTTCCCCCATCGGTAGTTAATGCCTTATTGCCAAAATTTTGATTTAGCTTTTCATAATTTCCTCCAGCTACAAAGCCAATTTTAGCATTATAAAAATCGGCTGTAAATATTCCAGTCATGGCTTCCCCTTGAATAATTGGAGTAGAATACACACTCCAAGTTTTTCCTTTATCAGAAGAAAAGAACACCCTTGATTTTTTTCCACCAGAAACTACCCAAGTAGCATCTCCATATATCACAATATTCGTATTACTTGCAGCAAATGCAGCCTCTCCATCAACTACAGGTGGTAGTTTATCACAAGTTACTTTTGTCCAATTTGCACCTCCATCTCTTGTAATTAGCATGCACAAGCAGTTTTCTATTGGATCTCCTATAGCAATACCTTCTTGATCGTTCCAAAATTGCATGCTATCATAAAAAACTTTCGAATTGTGCTCTTCATATACAAGTTGCTTCTGTTGTAAATCTTTAGAAAATTTATAAATAAACGCCGGATTTCCAACATTTGAAACAAAAACAGCAGAACTAGTTTGAGCTATACTTCGAAATTCTAATTTCAAATTATCTTTTTCAATTGCATATTCATTTCTGCTATTATTATTCAAATCAATAACTCCTACTCTATTTTTATCGGCAGCATAAAAAACTTTATCTTTTGAAATTGAAATTGGACGAATACTTATTTTATCAGTAAACAAAGTATCTATTTTAACCAAAGTATAAGTAGGTTGATTTGTTTTACAAGAAATCATTTCAATTGAAACCAATATTAAAAGTAGGATTTTCTTCATAATTTATGTTTATTTTCTTGCTAAAATACAATAATAATAACTGTTATTGATTTATAAAAACAATCTTGGCACAGATATTGAATATTAGTTATTTATAAATAATTTAGTAACCTTAAAACAATAGCTATGAAAACAAAACTTTTACTTTCGACTTTTATATGTTTGTTATTTGCAAATGCAATTGCACAAGACAAAACGACTGTTAGCGCCACTAGTTCAGACATAAGTGACAATCTCGATTTAAGAGCAGTAGCTTCAATTTTTGGGGATTCTAAAGATTTGGCAGATTTTGAATATCGATTAAACAATCCTAAAGCTGCTATTTCTAACTTAGATTTAAATGATGATAATCAGGTAGATTATTTAAGAGTATTTGAAACTGTTGAAGGAAATATTCACATAATTATTATTCAAGCTACACTTGGACAAGATCAATTTCAAGATGTAGCAACTGTGGAATTAGAAAAAGACAACAATAATAGAACACACATACAAGTAGTTGGAGATGTATATATGTATGGAAACAATTATATATATGAACCTGTATATAATTTTGTTCCAATTATTTATAATTATATATGGATTTCAAACTACCGACCTTATATCTCTCCATGGTATTGGGGTTATTATCCGAGTCATTATTATGTATGGAGACCTTTTCCTATATTTCAATACAGAAATCACATCGGTTTGCATATTAACTTTAATTATCGTTATGATTATGTTAGTAATAGAAGATGCCAGTTAGCTTATAGTAATTACTATAGTCGAAGAGGTAACTATTACGAAAGAAATTATCCAAATCGTTCATTTGGATCTAGAAATCAAGGTTACTCAAACCGATATGAATTAAATAGATCAAGAGCTGTTCGTGATGTAACTTATGGAAGCAATCCAAAATCAAGTGTTTATTCTAGACCAAGAACTATTTCAAATACAAATACTACGCAACCCGATCCAATAATTATAGGTGATATTCCTGTATATAATTCTAACAACACAAGATCTGGTTCTACAAGAGAAATTTACTCTGGAAATTCAAACACTAGAAATTCCGGAGGTGTTAGAGTAACCTCGGGAGGAAGAAGATAACACAAAAACTTTAAAAAAAAAAAGCATCGAAATATTTCGGTGCTTTTTTTATTTAATTAATCCAATAAAATAATTATTTAACAAAATCAAATTGAATTATCAAAAAGTAATACATTTGTAAACTTTTATAAATTTTAAATATGAATTCGCATAGTCATAAACACCTCCACAGCAAGCTTTCAGCAGCTGGATTATTAATTACGTTAGGAATTATTTATGGAGATATTGGTACTTCTCCATTATATGTAATGAATTCAATTATTGGAGATAGTGTAATATCAAAAGACTTAATCTTAGGAGGTTTATCTTGTATCTTTTGGACATTAACTTTACAAACAACCTTAAAATATGTAATTATTACTCTTAGCGCTGATAATCATGGTGAAGGTGGAATTTTTGCTTTATATGCGTTAGTAAAACGTACTAAAATTCAATGGCTTATAGTTCCGGCAATAATTGGAGGTAGTGCATTATTAGCTGATGGTATTATCACACCTCCAATTTCGGTTTCTTCCGCTGTTGAAGGATTACGAATTTTTAAACCAGACATTCCAACAGTACCTATTGTGATTTCGATATTATTTGTACTGTTCACCATACAACAATTCGGAACAAAGTTAGTTGGTAAATTCTTTGCTCCAATGATGTTGATTTGGTTCTCAATGTTGGCTATATTGGGAATAATACAAATGGGCTCTAACCTAGAAGTGTTGAATGCTGTAAACCCTTACTACGCATACAACTTATTAACTAGTGATGTTAGTGAACAAGGTTTTTTCATACTTGGAGCTGTATTTTTATGTACTACTGGTGCTGAAGCTTTATATTCAGATATGGGTCACTGCGGAAGAAAAAACATACGAATCAGTTGGGCATTTGTTAAAACTACTTTGGTTTTAAATTATTTTGGTCAAGGTGCTTATTTGTTACTACATTCTGGCAAAAAACTATCCGAATTAAGCGCTAACAATACCAATCCTTTTTATTTAATAATGGCCGATTGGTTTCAACCAATCGGAATTGTAGTTGCTACATTAGCGGCAGTTATTGCTTCACAAGCCTTAATTAGCGGATCATTTACATTAATAAATGAAGCCATGCGATTGAACTTTTGGCCAAAAGTTAAAATTAAATTCCCAACAGATGTAAAGGGACAACTATACATTCCGTCAATTAACTGGTTATTATTTTTAGGTTGTGTTGGAATTGTATGGCACTTTCAAGAATCAAGTAAAATGGAGCACGCCTATGGTTTAGCTATTATTTTATGTATGATAATGACTACCATTTTATTAAATTTTTATTTGATATTAAAAAGAGTGAAATGGTATTTTATCGCGCCTTTAATTTTACTTTATTTAGTTATTGAATTTAGCTTTTTGGCTGCAAATATTACTAAATTCATGGATGGTGGATTTGTGACCTTATTTATTGCAATTATTCTTACAGGAGTAATGTCTACTTGGTATTTAGCTAAAAAAATTAGCAAGAACTACACTAAAATGGTTAAAATTGACTCTTATAAAAAAGTTTTAGCCGAATTGAGTTTAGATCTTTCTATTCCGAAATATGCCACACATTTGGTGTATATGACCAACTCAAACCGTTTAGACGAAATTGAAGAAAAAGTAATGTATTCTATTCTTCAAAAACGCCCAAAAAGAGCGGATTTATATTGGTTTATCCATGTTAATATTTTAAGTGAGCCTTATAAAAAAGAATTCAAGGTTAGCGAAATTATTAAAGACGATTTATATCGAATTGATTTCTATTTAGGGTTTAGGGAGCCTACAAAAATCAACTTAATGTTTAAAGAAGTATTGAAAGACATGGTAAACAAAGGTGAAGTTGATATAACTAGTAGATATGAATCATTAAACAAAAACAATATTTTAGGTGACTTTAAATTTGTCCTTTCTGAGAAATTCTTATCTAATGATAGTGATTTAACCTTCTTTGAAAACATAATTATGAATGCTTATTTCTTTATGAAAAAATTTAGTTTGTCTGAAGAAAAAGGATTTGGTTTAGATAGTAGTTCTGTAAAAGTTGAGCAATTCCCAATGGTTCTTCACCCACCAGAAATTATAGATATGAAAAGAATTGATTCCCATGGAGAACATCATTAATTTATAAATAAAATAATTAAAAAAGTATGCGTCCTGCATACTTTTTTGTTATATATAAAAGCAATACCTTTACAGGCTTAATAATTACAAAATGAGATTACACCGGAATTTAGTTTACACCACTATCGATTCTTTAAATGCTATTTTTAACGAAGGGGAATATGCTGACAAAGCTGTTGCACGCGCTTTAAAAAAAGATAAGCGTTGGGGAAGTTCCGATAGAAAATTCGTTGCCGAAACCATTTATGAAGTGGTACGCTGGAAACGCTTGTACTCTGAAATTGCCGAGGTAAAAGAACCTTACAACAGAGAAGACATTTGGAGAATGTTTGCTGTTTGGGCCGTTTTGAGAGGATATCCTATTCCGGATTGGAGACAATTAGACGGTACACCCGAGAGAAAAATCAAAGGCAGATTTGACGAATTATCTAAAACTAGAAAAATACGTGAGTCGATTCCAGATTGGATGGATGAGTTGGGTGTAAAAGAATTAGGCGAAGCACTTTGGACAAAAGAAATTGCTGCTCAAAACAAACAAGCACAGGTGATTTTAAGGGTAAATACATTAAAAACCACCAAAGATAAATTACGTGCCATTTTAATGGACTTAAATATTGAAACCGATTTTTTATCCAATCAACCAGATGCTTTAGTACTCAAAGAACGTGCTAATGTATTCATGACCGATGCGTTTAAAGAGGGTTTATTTGAAGTACAAGATGCTTCTTCCCAATTGGTAGCTGCATTTTTAGAAGTAGCCCCAGGAATGCGCGTTGTTGACTCGTGTGCTGGTGCTGGTGGAAAAACTTTACACATGGCTTCATTAATGCAAAATAAAGGGCAGTTAATTGCTATGGATTTATATGAAAGTAAATTAAAGCAGTTAAAATTAAGAGCGAAAAGAAATGGTGCTTTTAATATTGAATACCGCATTATAGACACTACCAAAGTCATAAAGAAATTACACGAAAAAGCAGATCGAGTATTGATTGATGCACCTTGTAGTGGCTTGGGAGTTTTGAAAAGAAATCCAGATGCCAAATGGAAATTACAACCTGAATTTATTGACAATATTAGAAAAGTGCAATCGGAAGTTTTAGAAAGTTATTCTAAAATTGTAAAACCAGGTGGAAAAATGGTGTATGCCACCTGCTCAATTTTACCCTCCGAAAATCAAGAACAAATTGCTAAGTTTTTAAAAACCGAAATTGGGAAGAAATTTAAATTAGAAAAGGATTGTAAAATATTGGCGTCCGAATCGGGATTTGATGGATTTTACATGGCATTATTAGAAAGAAAATCCTAACCTTATGAAAAACATTTATTCTTTATTATTATTAATTTCAGTAACACTTGGATTAGCGCAAGATGGAGCACCAGCTTCACCCTATTACAATGGTTTCAATTGGACACAAACTGGAACTAACTTAAAATCAGCTCTTGCAACAAAAATAACAACAACTCATACCAATCTTTTAAGTTATTCTCAGGTTTGGAGTGCGCTTAAAATTGTTGATTTAGATCCATCAAATTCTAGTAATGTACTTCTTGTTTATGGTTGGGAAAATGGAACTGACACTGATGTTACAAATGACAGAACAAGAGGAAAAGACAACAATAGTGGAAATAATGGCGATTGGAATAGAGAACATATTTTTGCTCAATCATTAGGCAATCCAGATTTAGGTCAACTTGGACCAGGAGCGGATGCGCATATGCTTCGTGCTTGTGATGTTCAAAGAAATAGTTTAAGAGGAAATAGGCTTTTTGCAAATGGTTCTGGCAACTCAGGAATAGTAGGTTCATTTTGGTATCCTGGAGACGAATGGAAGGGTGATGTTGCAAGGATATTAATGTATATGTACTTGAGATATGATGCCCAATGTTTACCAACATTTGTTTGTTCTGGCACAACTGCGTCTTCAGATATAAATATGCCAAACATATTATTACAATGGAATTCAGAAGATCCAGTTTCTCAATATGAGGATAATCGCAATACCTATTTAGGAAATGATCTCAATACATATAGTCAAGGAAATAGAAATCCATTTATTGATAATCCATATTTAGCAACTGTTATTTGGGGAGGTCCAATAGCTCAAAACCGTTGGCCAAATATATTTCTTGATAATCAAAGTTTTGAATATGCTGCAATTTCTATATATCCTAACCCCTCAAAGGATCATAAAATTAATATTGATAGCACGATTTCTATTGATGATTTACAGTTAGTAAATATTAATGGGCAATTATTAATGGAAGTAAAAAATCCAGTATTCACTAATAATCACTATACTTTAGAAAATATTCCAAACGGATTTTATTTTCTAAAATTACATTCCAACAATCAATCGTATACAAAGAAGGTACTTATTAATTAACAAAAAAAAAGAGCTTTAATAAGCTCTTTTTTTATTCTTCTTCGGTACCAATTGATTTCGAGTAAACTCTCCATTTTTCAATACAATCGGCCATATCCTTTGGAATATCAGTATTAAACAGCATGTATTTTCCAGTAGTAGGATGAACAAAGCCCAAAGTTTTAGCATGCAGCGCTTGTCTTGGTAGTGTCTTAAAACAATTATCAATAAATTGTTTGTATTTAGTAAAGGTAGTTCCTTTTAGAATCAAATTTCCTCCATAGCGCTCGTCATTAAATAAAGTATGTCCGATGTGTTTTAAATGCACGCGAATTTGATGTGTTCTTCCCGTTTCCAATTTGCAGGAAATTAACGTAACATAACCAAAACGCTCCAATACTTTATAATGTGTAACCGCATGTTTTCCTATTTCTGGATCGGAAAAAACAGCCATTTGCATTCGATCTTTCAAATGACGCGCAATGTTTCCGGTAATGGTTCCTTCATCTTCTTTCACATTTCCCCACACCAAAGCAATGTATTCTCTTTCTGAAGTTTTATCTTCAAATTGCTTGGCTAAATGTGTCATGGCAGCTTCTGTTTTGGCTACGACTAATAAACCTGAGGTATCTTTATCAATTCGGTGAACCAAACCCGGTCTTTCAGAACTATTTAAAGGTAAATTTTCGAAATGGAAAGCCAAAGCATTTACCAAAGTCCCAGTGTAATTACCGTGACCTGGATGCACAACAAAATTTGGAGGTTTGTTAATCAACAACAAGGCATCGTCTTCATAAACAATATCCAACGGAATGTCTTCAGGGTCTACTCTATTCTCAAAAGGGGGATGTGCTAATAATATTCGAATAACATCCAAAGGCTTCACCTTATAATTGGATTTAACAGGCACATCATTCACATAAATATCGCCATTTGATGCTGCATTTTGAATCTTATTCCGAGTAGCATTGGGCACCATTAACATTAAATATTTGTCAATTCGCAATAAGGCCTGCCCTTTCGGCACATCAAATCGGTAATGTTCAAAAAGCTCTTCTTCAGGCTCTTGAAAATCAATATTATTGCTCATTTGAAATTGTATCGGTTTGCATTTCGGTATCTGGAATAGAGTCTAACTCGGTATCATCAAAGACAACCTTTCCATCTCCTAAAACTAAATCAATTCTGGAAGCTTTTAAAACACGGGTTCCAGGTTTAATTTTTTTTCCGTTCATCCACATTTCTAAAACCATATCTTTTCCAATATATGGAATGTATTTTATGGTACCTTCTTGCAATCCAATTGCTTTTAAGGTAGGAACTGCTTGACGGTACGTTTTTTCAATTAAATCAGGAACTGCAACCATTTTAAAGGTAGCTGCATTTATTTTAATATATATTTTTCTTCCGCCTTTTACTTTTGAGCCACCTGTTGGTTCCTGCTGTACTACTGTTAGTTTTGGGTAACCCGGATTGTAATCAACTGTATCAATAATTTCGTAATCTAAATCGAGTTCGCTTAATTTTTCATCTACTTGCTCTTCGTTTAATCGAG
>JBILNU010000109.1:0-5699 GCA_044374815.1 Flavobacterium sp. | reverse complement strand
TCATCTACTTTATCAAAATTTTGAATTGCTTGAGGGTAATTCGAACTTTCAAAATAATAAGTTGCTAGTTCCAATATCGCATGATTAATTTTAGTACTTGTTGGAAAACTGGAAATGAAATTCTCCATCAATGTATTGGCATCCGATTGATTTAATTGAATTGCGCAATTGGCTATATAATAAGAACAATCTGCTTGAACCTCTTGGTTTCTAACATATTGCCGAACTTTATCAAATAGAATTTGAGCAGCTAAATATTGTTTTTCCTGATATAAGGCTATTGCATTATCATATTCAGATAAAGTATTTGAATGCACAATAGATTGCTGTGCCGTAAGTGTAGCCCCAGAAACTAATAAATTTAAAAGTAAAAAAGAAGCCGTTTTTCGCATGGTTTGGAATTTAAAAGTAGTTCAAATGTAGGATTATACAAGCTATAACGAGAGTTGATTGTTTTTTATTATAAACATATTTTTTAACAATAGAAAAAGTGGCTGAATAGAAGTTACTACTTGGAAGAATTTAATAACTAATCTTAAAATTTATTTTGAAAAACAGCGTTATCTTATTACTTTTACCAAATAAACAATTTCAAATATGTCAAATCCTGTACTAGCGTTAAAAGACGTAACCATTTACCAAGAGAATAAAGTGATTTTATCCCAAATTAATTTGGAAGTAAATCATGGTGAATTTCTATACATCATTGGAAAAACCGGAACGGGTAAAAGTAGTTTAATGAAAACCTTATATGCCGACTTACCTTTAACTCAAGGAGAAGGGCATATAGTAGAATTTGATTTGGCAACACTTGAGGAAAAAGATATTCCGTATTTGAGAAGAAAAATTGGAATTGTTTTTCAAGATTTCAAATTATTACCAGACCGTACTGTTAATGACAATATGATTTTCGTTCTTAAAGCTACTGGATGGACAGATGCACAAAAAATGCAAGATAAAATAGACGAAGTATTGGATAAAGTTGGAATGAGAGGATTTGCTTCAAAAATGCCACACCAACTTTCAGGTGGTGAGCAACAACGTGTTGCCATTGCAAGAGCTTTGCTAAATGACCCTGAATTAATTCTTGCTGACGAACCAACAGGAAACCTAGATCCACAAACCAGTGTTGAAGTATTAGAAGTATTAAAAAACATCAACGCATTAGGAAAAACCATAATTATGGCAACCCACGATTATGCATTGCTTATGAAATTCCCTTCTAAAACTTTAAAATGTGAAGACGGATCTATTTTTGAAGTAGTTCAAAAAATGGGTTAATCTCCCAAAAATTGTAACATTCACAATTTGACAAAAAAAACAATTGTAATTTCAGGAATTAACATGAAAGAAGGTGGTTTGCTAACCATCCTAGATAATTGTTTGCAAAAAATATCCGATTACAACGCCAATAATGAGTTTAGAGTAATAGCATTGGTTTATGACAAGACATTTTTTTCTTATCCCAATATTGAATACCTCTCGTTTTCAAAAAAAAACAGTTCTTGGTTTACCCGAATTTATTACGAATTCTTTTACTTTAAAAAGTTATCCAAAAGCCTTGATGCTTCCGTTTGGCTTTCGCTTCATGATGTTACTCCAAATGTGATTGCAAATAAGCGATTTGTGTATTTTCATCATCCTACAATTTTTTACAAACCAACATTCAAAGATTGGAAATTTGATTATAAAATTGGAGTTTTTTCAATTTTATACCAATATTTAACCCAAATCAATATCAAAAAAAATGTTGCTGTTTTTGTGCAACAAAATTGGATTAAAAACGAATTTGAAAAATTATATAAAATCCAAAATATTAAGGTTTGTTATCCTGAAATTGTCATCAACACTAACTCAGTTGTGCCCCCTATGGATGCTGCTAAAATTCAGTTTTTTTATCCTTTAATTGCACGAAGTTTTAAAAATGTAGAAATTATTGCTGAGGCAATTCAACTTCTACCCGATTCTATTAAAAATAAGATTCAAGTTTCTTTAACTTTTACCAAAGGTGATTCAAAATACGGAGATTACATAATTGATAAATACACCTCAATTCCTTTTCAACTACTTGGTAAATTAAGTAGAGAAGAGGTATTTGGATATTACAAATCCATGGATTGTTTGTTATTTCCATCCAAATTAGAAACTTGGGGATTGCCTTTATCTGAAGCTAAAGCATTTGGAAAACCTATATTGGCAGCCAATTTAACCTATGCTAAAGAAGCGGTTGGAGATTATGACCATGTTTCGTTTTTTGATGTTAAAAACCCAAAGGAATTAGCGCTACTACTTACTGATTTTGTTAACAATACAATTCAATTTCAGGGAAATAAAATTACATTTGACCACAACGATCATTTAAATAATTGGAATGCACTATTTGATTTCATGCTAAATAATTAAAAAATGCCATTTTTTTCAGTCATCATTCCGCTTTATAATAAAGAACCATTTGTTGGAAATACCATAAAAAGTATTCTCAATCAAACCTTTTCGGATTATGAAATTTTGATCGTAAACGACTGTTCGACTGATTTAAGTGTAGGAAAAATTAAACCCTTTTTATCAGAATCTATTCGATTAATTGAGCATTCGCAAAACAAAGGTTTATCGGCAGCACGAAACACCGGAATTGCGAATGCAACTTCAAATTATATTACTTTTCTAGATGCCGATGACACCTGGAAACCCAACTTTTTAGAAACAATTCATAACCTAATATCAGAATTTCCAGAGGCAAAAATATTTGGAACCAATTATGAGGAGGTTTATTCAAATAAAATAACCACACCAAATAATTTCCCGAAAGGAATTGCACCAAAAGAAAATCAAATAATCGATTTTTTCGAACACAATTTAGGACAAGGAATTTACAATCACGGTAGCGTTTGTTTTCACAAATCCGTTTATAAAAAAGCTGGACTTTATGATGAAACGATTGATTTTGCTGAGGATATTGATTTTAATATTCGGGCAAATTATTACTTTAAATTGGCGTATTCCAATACTATTCAAATGCAGTATTTCATGGAAACTGGAACGCAACTAACTCGCAGCTCCATAGTAAATAAACGCCTTCCCGATTTTGATAAGTACGATGCTTTTGCAAAAGAAAACTCAGGTATTGCTAAATATTTAGCATTTGAAAGATATGTATTAGCAAAACACATAAAAACAGACGGAGGTTATACACTGTATAAGAAAATTAGTTCCAAAATAGACTACAATTACCTCAATTGGAAGCAACAAATTCTTTTGAAATTGCCTGCTTTTATTTTGAAACTTATAAAAACGATAAAGGAATTGCTTATTAAAAAAGGTTTGAAATTTACAAGCTACTAACTAGTGAATTTTCATCAATTCCAGCCATTGTTTTCCAATTGAGTCAATCGAAAATCTCTTAACACTTGCTTTAGCATTATTCTTACAATGGTTGTACAATTTTTCATTTGAAGCCATTTCATTCATTGCTTCAATCAATTTTTCTTGATTTTGATTTTCAACTAAAAGTCCATTTTCTTGATCAAAAATAATTTCTCTCGGACCAGAAAAACAATCAAAGGCAACAACTGGAGTTTTACAAGCAAGTGACTCAATTAATACAGTTGGGAAACCTTCATTTTTACTCGTTAATACAGTAAATAAAGCCTTTTTATAATAGGAGAATGGATTAGCAACTTTGCCTTTAAATAAAACAAAATCCTGTAATTCAAGTTGGGTAACCTGGCGCTCTAAGTCAGCTTTAAATAACCCATCACCTAACAATATAAGCTTAATATTGCTTTTTGACAAATTGGATTTTGCATAACTATCAATTAAAACATCAAATTGCTTCACAGTATCATTCATCCTTCCCACAGCCAAAATATATTTGTAATCTATTGACAAATTTTCCTCTTTAGCTTTTTGTATAGCCTCAAAATCTATAGGATTGTAAATCATCTCAACATTTGAATACGTATATTCTGAAGTTATCTTTTCTTGAATTGCTTTAGAAACAGAAACAATTTTATTTGCATGCGAATAAATTGAATTTGCGAAAGTTTTATTTTTTGGAAAATACAACTCCGTCATAAAACTATGAACGGTAACAATTAATGGGGAATTGAAAATATATTTTGCAATGACATATTCTTGCAAAACATGGCGTTTCACACGGAAATCTATAATAAAATCAAATTGATTATTATTAAAAAAGTGTTTCAAAGCCCTAAAACGTTTCCAGCGATTTAAAAGTCCATTGGTTCTGTTTTTTAGTTTGCCGAGATTTAAAACTTCGCCAGCAAACTCATATTCAATTTTATCAACCACAATAACATGTTGGACTTTACAGTTATTTTTCTCAAAATAAATTGACAATGTAGCAGCGCAACGCTCTGCTCCTCCCGTTGCAAGTTGATCGGAAACAATACAAATTCTGGTTTGCTTTTTTTCGGAAGGGTTCAAATTTTTAACTATTTTAGCAACAAATATACAATAAGTGAGAATATTATTAGTAGGTGAATTTAGCAGGTTACACAATTCCTTAAAAGAAGGCCTGACTGCTCTTGGACACGAAGTGGTTATCATTGCCAATGGTGATGGTTTCAAGAACTACCCTGCCGATTTATCTACAAAAGCAAAATGGTGTGAAACAAAATTGGGTAATATTCCACGTCAAATTATCTTCAGGCTAACCCGATTTGATATTGCAAGAATAGAATTCGGAATTCGGTTTTATTTTCATTTAAATAAATTGAAAGATTTTGATGTAGTTCAATTCATTAATGAGGCTCCTATTCAAACTACACCTAGTTTGGAGCGTTTTCTTTTAAAGAAATTAATTCATCAAAATAAAAAAACATTCCTGCTTTGTTGTGGAGTGGATTATTTGGTAGCCCAACATTTTATAGAAAAAAAAGAACGGTATTCTATTATGAATCCCTATTTTGAAAATCCAAAATCCAAAAAGGAATACCAATTCTTATTAGATTTTCTTTCCAAAAGTCATAAAAAAACACACCAATTAATTTATCAAAATATCCACGGAGTTATAGCTTCCGATATTGATTATTTATTGCCCATGCAGGGACATCCCAAATTTCTAGGGTTAACTCCGAATCCAATTAACACGGCTGCAATAGATTTTTCAGAATTAAAAATTGATGATAAAATAATATTATTCTTAGGAATCAATCGAGGGACTTATTTCACTAAAGGAATTACTTTTTTTGAAAAAGCATTGGAAATAGTAAAAGAGAAAATGGGCGATCGAATTGAAATTATCATTGCCGAAAATTTGCCATACCAAACTTACATCAATCAATACAACAGAGCGCACATAATTTTAGATCAGGTATATAGTTTTGATCAAGGTTATAATGCCTTGGAAGCCATGGCCAAAGGAAAGGTTGTATTTACAGGAGCTGAAATTGAATTTGAGGAATATTATAACTTGACCGAAAAAGTGGCTATAAATGCCTTACCCGATGTGGATTCATTAGTGAAAGATCTTACCCATTTAATTGAAAATCCAGCTGAAATTAGCACTATTGGTAAACGTGCTAGAACGTTTATTGAAGAACATCACAATTACAAAAATTGTGCAGAAGATTATCTCTCAAAATGGAATAATTAATTTTTTAGTGTTTTTCTAAACATAAAAATAATAATCAGGAAAGTCACTAAATTAGCTGTAAAATAAGCTTGAACCACCCCTT
>JBILNU010000018.1:0-20609 GCA_044374815.1 Flavobacterium sp. | reverse complement strand
GTACATTCGTCAAAAGCCATGATAATATCAGCACCTATGGTTCTTTGAATCTCCATTACATTTTCGGGTGTAAAAAAATGGTACGAACCATCAATATGCGATTTAAACTTTACTCCTTCTTCTTTTATTTTTCTATTTGCCGAAAGCGAATACACTTGATATCCACCAGAATCGGTTAAAATATTACGATCCCAATTCATAAACTTGTGCAAACCACCTGCCTTTTCTAATATTTCGGTTTGCGGTCTTAAATATAAATGGTAAGTATTCCCTAAGATAATATCGGGATTGATTTCCTCTTTAAGTTCTCTTTGATGCACCCCTTTCACTGAAGCTACAGTCCCAACAGGCATGAATATTGGAGTTTCAATAACACCGTGATCAGTGGTTATCATTCCGGCTCGAGCTTTAGAATTAGAGTCTTTTTGTAATAAATCGAATTTCATATAGGCATTTTCAATTGGCAAATATAATTTATTTAGATTTTAGGTTTTGGGTTTTAAACTTTAATTTAACAGAAGCAAGAAATATCACTTATATATATAAATAATTTAAACCTACCAGATCTTTTAAACAAGTGTTAATGAAATATCACTACCTTTGAAATAGAAAAGAAAAGAAAATAACATCTCTATGGAAAATTTCCAAGAACAACATTTAAAAAGTTCCGAATTCATTACCGATATGGTAATTGGCATGAGCGATGGGTTAACCGTTCCTTTTGCTTTAGCGGCGGGATTGAGTGGTGCTGTGGATAACAATGCTATTGTAATCACGGCGGGGATAGCTGAAATTGTTGCGGGTTGTATTGCCATGGGCTTAGGCGGCTATCTTGCCGGAAAAACCGAGCAAGAACATTATGAAAGTGAATTAAAAAGAGAATATTTTGAGGTAGATAATTACCGTCAAAAAGAGATTGATGAAGTTAAAGAAATATTTGCCGAATACGGAATAGATGAAGAAGGACAAACGTTATTAGCGAATCAATTGGCTAAAGACAAGAAAAAATGGGTCGATTTTATGATGAAATTCGAACTTGGTTTAGAAGAACCGCATCCAAAAAGAGCCCGAAATAGTGCCTTAACAATTGGTTCTGCCTACATTGTTGGTGGTTTCTTACCTTTATCGGCTTATTTTTTCACAGAAAACCCACAAGAAGGATTGCTTGTTTCTGCTGGAATTACCACCCTTTGTCTTTTTGTTTTTGGCTACTTTAAAAGTAAAGTTACCGGTCAACCTCCTTTTAAAGGTGCATTAAAAGTTACTGCAATTGGACTTATTGCTGCTGCTGCAGCCTTTGGAATTGCTAAATCCATAGGATAACAACCTAAATAAATCCTTATTTTAAGAAAGCTCTAAATTTTTTTAGGGCTTATTTTAATTATCTTAATAACTTTTGAAAAGTCGTATAATTATTTTTTTTTCAGCTATTTTCTATGTAGTATCTTTGAATCATTAAATTAATTAACTACAACAAATGTCTGACATTAAACAACTACAAGATTTTACAACACAAGTACGAAGAGACATACTTCGAATGGTACACGCTGTAAATTCAGGTCACCCAGGAGGTTCTTTGGGATGTGCTGAATTTATTGTAGCCTTGTACCAAGACATTCTTAACCGTAAATCGGATTTTAATATGGACGGTATTGGAGAAGATGTATTCTTCTTATCTAACGGCCATATTTCTCCTGTTTTTTACAGTGTTTTAGCTAGAAGCGGATATTTTCCGGTAGCAGAATTGGCTACATTTAGAAAAATAAATACGCGTCTACAAGGTCATCCCACTACACATGATAATTTACCAGGTATTCGAATAGCTTCTGGCTCATTAGGTCAAGGATTATCGGTTGCTATTGGTGTTGCTCAAGCAAAAAAATTAAATAATGATTCTAATTTAGTTTACATTTTGACTGGTGATGGTGAATTACAAGAAGGTCAAAATTGGGAAGCAATCATGTATGCTTCGGCTAAAAAAGTAGACAACCTTATAGCTACTGTTGATTTAAATGGAAAACAAATTGATGGTTCTACTGACGAAGTACTTAACATGGGTAACATCAAAGCTAAATTTGAAGCCTTCGATTGGGAAGTTGTTGAAATTGCCCAAGGAAATGATATGGAAGCTATCCTTTTCGGAATGAGCGCTGCTAAATCTAAAACGGGTAAAGGAAAACCAGTTTGTGTTTTATTGCATACCGAAATGGGTAACGGTGTAGATTATATGATGCACACGCATGCTTGGCATGGTAAAGCACCGAATGATGAACTTTTAGCAAAAGGTTTAGAGCAAAACCCAGAAACCTTAGGAGATTACTAAATAATTAAGAATTTTAAATTAAGAATTTTATAAACTTAATTTTTTACTCATTCAATCTTTGTACACGAAATGAAAAAATATACAAACACAGGAAGTAAAGATACTCGTTCGGGATTTGGCGCAGGAATGACCGAATTAGGACAAAAAAATGAAAATGTTGTAGCACTTTGTGCGGATTTAATTGGCTCATTAAAATTTGATGATTTCAAAAAAAATCACCCAGAGCGCTTTTTTCAAGTTGGAATTGCTGAAGCCAACATGATTGGAATTGCAGCAGGATTAACAATAGGTGGTAAAATTCCGTTTACAGGAACATTTGCAAACTTTTCTACAGGAAGAGTTTACGATCAAATACGCCAATCGGTTGCTTATTCTGATAAAAATGTGAAAATCTGTGCTTCACATGCAGGTTTAACTCTTGGAGAAGACGGAGCAACGCATCAAATATTAGAAGATATTGGATTAATGAAAATGCTACCGGGCATGACTGTAATCAATACTTGCGATTACAACCAAACCAAAGCAGCTACTATTGCATTAGCAGATCACCACGGCCCAGCTTATTTGCGTTTTGGTCGACCAGTAGTTCCTAATTTCATGCCTGCCGATGAGCCGTTTGTAATTGGCAAAGCTATTATGCTTAATGAAGGGTCTGATGTAACCATAATCGCAACCGGACATTTAGTTTGGGAAGCTTTAATTGCTGCTGAAGAATTGGAAGCAAAAGGAATTTCTGCTGAAGTAATTAACATACATACTATTAAACCTCTTGACGAAGAAGCGATTTTAAAATCGGTTGCAAAAACAGGTTGTGTAGTTACTGCTGAAGAACACAATATTCTTGGCGGATTGGGAGAAAGCGTTTCTAGAACTTTGGCATTAAATAATCCAAAACCTCAAGAATTTGTTGCGGTTCAAGATTCATTTGGTGAAAGCGGAACTCCAGAACAATTAATGGAAAAATACAAACTAAACCATCAAGCAATTGTGGAGGCATCACTAAAAGTGATTAATAGAAAATAATATTAAAAAGTTTTCCTAATTAATCCGCCCGTAAAGGCGGATTTTTTTTTGCGTAAAAAAAACCGTTTCAAATGAAACGGTTTTAAAACTAAGAGCCGGCGGAGGGACTCGAACCCACGACCTGCTGATTACAAATCAGCTGCTCTAGCCAACTGAGCTACGCTGGCAACTCTTGAGAGGTGCAAATATAATCTTGAAAATTAATTTTCCAAAGAAAAATTACACTTTTTTAAATTAAAATATTGATTAAAGCGCGTTGATTTTAGCAATCAATTGATTAGCAGTTTGTTCTAATTCTGCATTGATTTGTTTAAAATGTGCTTTTTTGTTTTCTACTTTTTTAGCGTTTACTTTAACAATTAAGCTGTCAAATGAGCTAATTGCCTCATCTATAATTGCATTAGTAGCTTCTGTTGGTTTTCCTGCAGAAGTCATTTCGCAGATGTAAACAGCTTCAATAATATCTCCTAATACGTAATTGATGTCTTTTTTTAAATTTTTAACACTTGGCATTTTTTTATTATTTAATAATTCGAGGCAAAATTACATATAATCTTTCTAATATTTACTATGAAATGTATATTTCTAAAAGTGAAGCCACTCCCTTAATTTCATATTCCTTTAATGAGGCCGGAAGCAAAACCGTGTCCCCTATTTGATAATGATAGGTTTCGTTTTGAAAATGAAGCTCAAAACTACCCGCTACACACATATAAACTGTAAAAGATTCTTCATTTTTTACAGGTTTTATTTCTCCGTTTAACGGAATAAAATTGGTTGTAAAATACTTACAATCAACAACTGTATTGGAAACATTCTCTGTTTTAGAATACTCTTTTTGTGCGGCAACTACTTCATAATTTATCGCATCCAAAGCCAAATCAACATGCAATTCACGGGTATTTCCATTAGCATCTACCCGATCAAAATCATAGATTCTATAGGTGATATCTGAAGTTTGTTGGATTTCTGCAATAACCGTTCCGGCACCAATGGCATGAACAGTTCCTGTTTCTAGGAAGAAAACATCACCTTTTTGAACTTCTTTTGTATTCAATAAAGAAAGGATCGTTTTATTTTCCAAACTCTTTATATATTTCTTTGATGATGACTTTTCTTTGAATCCTACAATCAAATTAGAATTAGGATCTGCCTGAATCACATACCACATTTCGGTTTTACCAAAAGAATTGTGTCGGCTTGCTGCCAATTCATCATTTGGGTGCACTTGAATCGATAAATCTTCACGTGCATCCAGGAATTTAAAAAGTAAAGGAAATTGCTTTCCAAAATTTTGATATACTCTAGTTCCCAATACTTCTTGTGGAAATTCATGAATAAGTTCAAGTAAAGATTTACCCTTATAGTATCCGTTTGCTATACAACTCACCTCGTTTTCAACAGCAGAAATCTCCCAACTTTCTCCAGTAATATCTGAAGAAATGGGTTTATTCAATAATGTTTTGAGTTTGGTGCCTCCCCAAATTCTATCTTTTAATATAGGTTGGAATTGAAGCGGATATACCTTCATGAATTCAAAATTAATGGTGCAAAGATGCAAAAAATCAGATTGATTGAACGAACTATTTACTATTTCTGATTCAGATTTTTTAATATTTGGATCGCTTTTTCAATATGTATGGTGCTTGAAACACTATTGAAAACCATTTGAATTATTCCGTTATGATCAACAACATAGGTTTGTCTTCCTGGTAAAAAAATAAAAGAATTTGGAACTCCGAATAACTTTCTTAGCTTTTTATCGGCATCCGAAAGTAAAATAAAAGGAAGTTGGTATTTACTTTTAAACTTAACATGAGAAGTAACCGAATCGGCACTAACACCAATTACTTCTGCACCTAAATCTTTAAAAATTTGATAATTATCTCTAAAACTACATGCTTGAGCGGTGCATCCTGGAGTATTGTCTTTAGGGTAAAAATAAATCACCACAGGTTGTTTTCCAATTAATTTACTGCTATCAAATGCAACTCCATTGGTGTCAATAGCAACAAAATTAGGAAGTTCATCTCCAACTTTTAGTGCCATTTTAGTTTCCTTTATAGGTTACAAAATTGCGGGGAGTTTCATATAAAACTACTTCCAATTCCATAGAAGCATTAATATGATTTCGGAGTTTATTCCAAATTACAACAGCAATATTCTCAGCTGTTGGATTTAAGTCAGCAAATTCAGGCACGTCAAGGTTTAGATTTTTATGATCGAATGCATTTTCAACATGCTCTTTAATTAAATCGGAAAGGATCTTCACATCAATTACAAAACCAGTTTCCGGATCTATATTACCTGTTACCGAAACTATTAATTCATAGTTATGACCATGAAAATTGGGGTTGTTGCATTTTCCAAAAACAGCATCGTTTTTTTCATTTGTCCAATCTTTTCGATACAATCGATGTGCGGCATTAAAATGGGCTTTTCTAGAAACAGTTACTAACATGGGTACTAGGTTTTGGGTACTAGGTTTTGGGTTAAAATTTAAATGTTCTTCTATAATTTATGATCTTCTAGGTAATGATAAAATTCATCAAATATTATCTTAAACCAAACAGTATAAATATCAGGATTTTGTTTCATGTCGTTTTTCACGTCTTCAATAGCCATCCATTTCCAACTTTCAACTTCATCTAGATTTATTTTTGGCTCGTTATTGTAATAACCTATCATTACATGATCCAGTTCATGCTCTGTCAATCCATTATCGAATGGTGCTTTATAAATGAAGTGAAACAATTCCTTTAGATTGGCCACAAAGCCCATTTCTTCCATAAGCCTTCTCGTTCCGGCTTCAATATTTGTTTCACCTGCACGTTGGTGACTGCAACAAGTATTGGTCCAAAGCAAAGGCGAATGGTATTTGTGATGCGCGCGTTGTTGCAGCATGATTTCGTTTTTACTATTCAAAATAAAAACAGAAAAAGCACGGTGTAAAACTGCTTTTTCATGCGCCTCCAATTTGTTCATGAGCCCAATTGGTTCGTCTTTTTCATTAACTAATATTACTTGTTCTTCTTTCATCAAAAATCGTATTCAGGTCAAAAATACAAAAAAAGTTATGTTGGCAAAATTTAGTTGAATCAACAACCGTTAAACTTTCCTTAAAGATCCAATTATTAAACATAAATTGCAACTAGTATAAAAATCCTGTTGTAAATTTGTATAAGTAAATAAATTTAGCATAAAATGAAATACACAAAACTAATTTGGATAGTACTTCCACTAATAGTGCTAAATGCTTGCGGGCAAACCTATAAAAAAGTAGAACCAAAAAACAATTCAACTGCTATGGAAAATGTGATTAATAAACCAGAAAATCCATATTATTCAAATACCGATACTTCTAAATTAAATCTATCGGATGCTGAATGGAAGAAGGTACTTTCTCCTGATTTATATGCTGTAGCGCGTGAAGCAGATACCGAAAGAGCATTTACAGGCACTATGTGGAATTCTGAAACTAAAGGAACTTATTATTGTGCCGCATGTGGCTATAAATTATTTAAATCCAATCAAAAATTCACTAGTAGCTGTGGTTGGCCTAGTTTTTTTGAACAACAAAATAAAGAAAGTATCACTTTTAAAGCTGATAATTCCTATGGAATGCAACGAGTTGAAGCACTTTGCGGAAGATGTAACAGTCACTTAGGCCATTTATTTGATGATGGACCTGCTCCTACTGGAAAGCGCTATTGCATGAATGCCATTTCCTTAGATTTTGTTCCTGATTCTGTTGCAAATGAATCAAAAGGTAATCTTGAAACAATTGTTTTAGGTGGAGGATGCTACTGGTGTGTTGAAGCAGTGTATGATAATCTACAAGGTGTAAAAAGTGTTTATTCAGGATTTGCAGGAGGGACAGTAGAAAATCCAAGTTACGAAGAAGTTTGCACCGGAAAAACCGGAGCGGCTGAAGTAGTAGAAATCACTTATGACAAATCGATTACCAATTTGGATGAAATTTTCAAAGTGTTTTTTACAGTTCATGATCCTACAACGCTAAATCGACAAGGTGCCGATGTTGGCACTCAATATCGTTCGGCTATTTTTTACAAAAATGAAGATCAAAAGAAAACTGCTCAAAGTATAATTGATGAGTTAAATGCTTCAAAAGTATATTCAAGTAAAATTGTAACTACCCTAGAACCTTTCAAAAAATTCTACAAAGCGGAAGAGTACCATCAAAATTATTATGAAAACAATAAAGATAAACCTTATTGCCAATTTGTAATACAACCTAAAATTGAAAAATTCGAAAAGGTATTTAAAGATCGCTTAAAAAGAAAATAAAAAAGCCTCCTTAAAGGAGGCTTTTTTATTTATAAAATATAATCGGTGTTAATAAAATTAGACTCTCTACTGCTCATTAATTCCTGTAAAATTTCATTATTATAAGTATTATCCTTAGAAGCTACAAAAGTTCGAATTGAAAAAGAGCGCAACGCATCGTGAATACTTAAAGTACCTACGGCCGAATCATTTCTTCCTGTAAATGGATACGCATCGGGGCCACGCTGGCAAGAACTATTTAAATTTACTCGACACACTAAATTTACTAAAGTATCAATAAGTGGAGCTATTGTTTTTATATCCTTTCCAAATAAACTCACTTGTTGCCCATAATTGGATTCGGCCATTTCTTTTAATGGTTCCTGAATGTCTTTAAAAGTTAGGATTGGAACAACTGGACCAAATTGCTCTTCGTGGTACACGCGCATTTCTTTATTCACCGGAAACAAAACAGCAGGAAAAATATAATTATCAGAATGTTGTCCTCCTTTTTTATTTAAAATCTTGGCCCCTTTTTGTTGCGCATCATCAATTAATTCTTGAATGTAAGTCGGCTTATCTTTTTCAGGCAATGGTGTTAACAAGACACCACTTTCCCATGGGTTACCAAAAGGCAATGCATCCACTTTATCGGAAAAACGCTTATTAAATTCCGTAGCAATGGATTCGTGCACGTATAAAATTTTAAGAGCAGTACAACGCTGACCATTAAAAGATAAGGCACCAGTTACACACTCTTGAATTGCTAAATCCAAATCGGCATCAGGTAAAATAATAGCTGGATTTTTTGCTTCCAAACCTAAAATTAATCGCAATCTATTTTTATTTGGATGTTGATCTTGCAAAGCAATTGCCGATTTACTATTACCAATTAATGCCAAAACTGCTACTTTACCCGATTTCATAATTGGAGAAGCCACATCTCTTCCTCTTCCATATACAATATTAATTACACCTTTTGGAAAACTACTTCTAAATGCTTCAAGCAAAGGAGAAATTAATAAAACACCGTGCTTTGCAGGTTTAAATATTACTGTATTTCCCATAATAATTGCAGGAATAAGTAATGAAAAAGTCTCGTTTAAGGGATAATTATAAGGTCCAAGACAAAGAACTACTCCTAGCGGACCTCGGCGAATCATAGCATTTACGCCTTGACTTTTAGTGAATTTAGAATTAGCACGATCTAATTGTTTATAATCTTCAATAGTATCATTGATGTAATCTACCGTTCTATCAAACTCTTTTTCAGAATCCGATAATGATTTACCAATTTCCCACATTAAGAATTTCACCACTTCACTTCGAGTAGCTTTCATTTTGCCTACAAAATCTTGCATGCATTTAATACGATCAATCACCTTCATGGTTGGCCATAATCCTTGTCCATTATCATAGGCATCGAAAGCTGCATTGGTAACTTCAATTGCTTCAGATTCTCCCATTGAAGGAATACTACCAATCAGGGTTGGAGTATAGTTTTCAGTTGATGAAATTGTAGAATAGACCTCCATTGTTTCTTTATTCCATTTTTTCAATTCGCCATTAACTAAATAAGTATTTTGATGAAGTAAGGTTGTGATTTTAAATTCTTCGGGGATTGTTTTATTCATGTTTGTTTTTTTTAAAATTAACATTCAAACGCTTTGAATATTGAGATAAATAGCTAATGAAACAAATCATTATAATTTATGTTAATATCAGTAAATCTAAATTTTCATTTATTTTATAATTTAATTTTAATAAAGTCTACAACCTAAAAATTGTTTATGATCAATATTAATTTATAATAATTTTCAAAATTTTCTTAAAACTTATATATGAATAATGACAAGGAAATCATAGCAATATCAACTATTTATTAAAAAAAATCTGATTTATTAATTTATTAAATATATATAAAATAAAAAAATATTAGTAAATTATTAATTGGTAATCAAATGATTACCAATTAATTTTTGTAAATTTACAAAATTAACATATACAAACTGTTTATTTATTTTATATTTTCGTTAAACAAAATAACTTGTCAAAATCAAATAACTTATTAGACACCATTTATAACTTTTTTTTATCTGAAAAGGTGAAAGAAAAAAGTGAAGCAATATTTATATATATTGCAATAATTAGTTTTCTTTTACACTTACTTTTGATTGTTTTGGTCAACCTCAACATCATAACTTTAAATGATCATACTAAATTATTAAGCAATCCTATATCTGCAATTTATACGCCATTTTCATTTATACTAATTTATGAGGTTTATCTTTTATTGTATTATTTACCCAAATCAACTTCGATCTATATTGGAAAGCAATATGAGATAATATCTTTAATTGTTATTAGAAGAATTTTTAAAGACTTATCTAAATTAGAATTTTCTTCAAATTGGTTTTCAATCAAAAATGATATTTTATTTACTGGTGATTTGTTAGCTATACTTATTTTGTTTTTTCTGATTTTTGTATTTTACAAATTAGCTAATAAAGGCTCAAATATTAAAGGGGAAGCGGTGAAAATAGAAGTTTTAAAATTTATTACTTTAAAAAAAATCATTGCAACTTGTTTAGTTCCAGTTTTTTTAATTCTATCAATATACAGTCTTGGTCACTGGTTTTATGAGAGTTACTTTTCTGTAAGTAAAATTGTTACCGAAATGAAAGACATTAATAAAGTATTTTTTGATGATTTTTTTACAATTCTAATTCTTGTTGATGTTTTATTATTATTATTCTCTCTTCAACATTCGGATAAATTTAGTGGTGTTATCCGTAATTCAGGATTTATTATTTCAACTATCTTAATAAAATTGTCTTTTGGTACAGAAGGTATACTAAATATAATATTAATTGTAACTGCAGTATTGTTTGGAGTTTTGATTTTAAAAACACATAATTTGTATGAACGAATTGAAAAATAAATTTATTTTTTTAATTGTTCTGCAATTTTCAAAGCGCATTTTTCACCATCAATAGCAGCCGAAATAATTCCACCGGCATAACCGGCACCTTCACCGCAAGGATACAATCCTTTTATTTGCAAATGTTGTAATGTTTCATTGTCTCGAGGAATTCTAACTGGAGAAGATGTTCTACTTTCTGGCGCATGCAAAATGGCTTCATTAGTTAAATAACCGCGCATGGATTTTCCAAATTCTTTAAATCCTTCGCGCATAATTTGAGATAAAAATCCAGGAAATACTTCTCCCATTTCTACCGAAGAAGTTCCTGGAACATATGAAGTTTTTGGCATATCTGAAGATATTTTATTTTGGGTAAAATCTACCATTCGTTGTGCGGGAACTTTTTGGGTAGAACCTGCTAAATGCCATGCTTTCTGTTCGATTGCTTTTTGAAATTCCATTCCGGCTAAAGCTCCAAATTTGGCAAACGGTTTAAAATCGTCCAATTTTAATTCGACCACAATACCCGAATTGGCAGTTTTTTGATCTCGTTTAGATGGAGACCAACCGTTAGTAACTACCTCCCCCGGACTTGTTGCACAGGGTGCAATTACTCCACCCGGACACATACAAAAAGAATACATACCGCGACCATTTACTTGCTTCACAATTGAATAAGGAGCGGGAGGTAAAAAATCCCCTCTAAAATCACATGAATACTGAATGCTGTCAATTAATTCTTGTGAATGCTCTGCTCTAACCCCTAAAGCAAAAGGTTTGGCTTCAATAAATATTTTCTTTCTATCTAATAATTCAAAGATATCACGAGCGGAATGACCGGTTGCCAAAATCACATTATTTGCAGAAATCGTATCGCTATTTTGGGTGACCACCCCTTGTATTTCATTATTCTTTATAATAAAATCGGTTACTCGAGTTTCAAATAAAACTTGACCTCCACATTCAATAATTTTTTCTCGAATATCCTGAATGATTTGCGGCAACTTATTCGTTCCAATATGTGGATGGGCTTCAATTAATATATCCGGAGAAGCTCCAAAGCCAACTAATAATTTCAATATTCGATCTACATCGCCACGTTTCTTAGAACGCGTATATAGCTTTCCATCCGAGTAAGTTCCGGCGCCCCCTTCTCCAAAGCAATAATTGGAATCTTCATCAACAATATGTTCAATATTGAGAGCTTTTAAATCTCTGCGGCGTGCTCTTACTTCTTTACCTCGTTCTAAAACAATTGGTTTCAAGCCCAATTCTATTAACTGCAATGCCGCAAAAAGTCCTGCAGGCCCCGCACCTATTACAATTACTTCTTGCGAATTGGTTACGTTTTTATAATCGGGAAGTTCAATATTAATTTCGTTAAAATCCTCATCAGTAAAATAAACGGCTGCCTTAATATTAATTTTGATTGCTTTTTGACGTGCATCAATGGAGCGTTTTTCAACCACCACTTTCTGAATTTCCTTGTTTGCCAAATGAAACAACTTGGCTACATGATCTTTAAGCAAAGATTCATTAGCAGCTATTTCTGGAGCAACTTGGGTTTGTATTACGCGTGGCATTAAATTTTTTTTACAAAAATAGACAATTTGAATAATGATATTGTATTTTTGAATTCACTTCAATCAAAGAAAAGTAATTAATGTCAAATAAAATAAAACTAATTTGGGATTTTAGAGGACCCGATGCAGCAAAAATTGCAGCGCATCATGAAATCCATTTGAAAGAATATATAAATATTGAACAGCATAAAATAACCATTACAGGTCACAAAATAATAAATGAAGTATATGCAACCGCTTTTATGGTGGTAACTAAAGAAGATATGATACCTGTTCGAGATGCTTTAAAACCGCATCGAGGAGAGGTTTACACGGAATAATTCAAATAAAAAAATCCAAATTATGAATTTGGATTTTTTTTTATTCTAGTTTGCTACTTCACTTATGAATTTAATTCGCATTAATCGGAGTTCTTCAATATCGTATTCGCCATCAAATTCTTTTAGTGCATCTTCAATATTATCGGATTCAGAATCCATAAAATAATCGTGAATTTCTTCCTGTTGGTCATCGTCCAGCATTTCATCAACCCAATACTTAATATTTAATTTTGTACCTGAATTTACTATTTGTTCCATTTCTTTCAACAAATCCTCCATATTCATTCCCTTTGCCGAAGCAATATCTTCAAGAGAAAGCTTACGATCGATATTTTGAATGATGTATAATTTATTAACCGAATTAGCTCCTGTGGATTTAACAACTAAATCGTCTGGCCTGATAATTTCATTATCTTCAACATAGCGGCTTATTAGTTCTACAAATTCTTTACCATATTTTTTAGCTTTTCCTTCTCCAACTCCATGAATATTAATTAATTCATCCATTGTAATTGGATATTTTAAAGCCATATCTTCTAGGGATGGATCCTGAAAAACTACAAATGGTGGCACCCCAATTTTCTTTGAAACTTTTTTTCTTAGGTCACGCAACATTGCCATCAAAGTTTCATCGGCAGTTCCAGAAGATTTAGAAGCGGTAACAATTGCATCATCTTCCGCTTCATTGTATTCATGATCTTCCGACATCATAAACGAAGTTGGATTCTTAATATAGTCATGTCCTTTATCAGAAACTTTAATTATTCCGTAGGTTTCTATGTCTTTGGTTAACAAACCATCCACTAAAACTTGTCGGATTAAAGCCATCCAATAGCGTTCTTCTTGATCTTTTCCACATCCAAAAAAGTTCTGAGTATCAGTTCTATGTGCTTTAATGGTTGCATTAACTCTACCAATTAAGGTAAAAACTATTTCTTTAGATTTATATAAATGTTTGGTATCTCGAACAACTTCTAATAGTTTTTTAACGTTGTTTTGTGCTTCAATTTTCAATTTCGGATTGCGAACATTATCATCCATGTCTGCTCCTTCTCCGTTTTCACTATCAAATTCTTCTCCGAAATAATGCAGCAAGAATTTACGGCGAGACATGGATGTTTCTGCGTAAGCCACAACTTCTTGAAGCAAAGCAAAACCTATTTCTTGTTCAGCAACGGGCTTACCCGACATGAATTTTTCTAATTTTTCTACATCTTTATAGGAATAATATGCTAAACAATGTCCTTCTCCACCATCACGACCTGCACGACCCGTTTCTTGATAATAGCTTTCTAAAGATTTTGGAATATCATGATGAATTACAAAACGAACATCAGGTTTGTCAATTCCCATCCCAAATGCAATAGTTGCTACCACTACATCTACATCTTCCATTAAGAACATGTCTTGATGTTTAGCACGCGTTTTAGCATCTAAACCTGCGTGGTAAGGAACCGCGCTAATTCCGTTAACCTGTAAAACTTCGGCAATAGCTTCTACTTTCTTTCTGCTCAAGCAATAAATAATACCTGATTTTCCTTTGTGCTGTTTAATAAATCGAATGATATCTGATTCGATATTTTTTGTTTTGGTTCGTACTTCGTAAAATAAATTGGGTCTATTAAACGATGCTTTAAAAGTATTGGCATCCGACATATCTAAATTTTTAAGAATGTCTTCTTGAACCTTAGGTGTTGCAGTTGCTGTCAATCCGATAACAGGAACATCGCCTAAGTGTTTAATTATTGTTCTTAAATTTCTGTATTCGGGTCTAAAATCATGTCCCCATTCTGAGATACAATGTGCTTCGTCAATAGCTATGAATGAAATGGGCACCGATTTTAAAAAATCGATGTATTCTTCTTTTGTTAATGATTCGGGTGCAACATAAAGTAGCTTGGTGATTCCTGATGTAATATCTTTTTTTACTTGATTGATTTCGGTTTTGGTTAAAGAGGAATTCAATACATGGGCAATTCCATCTTCTGAAGACACACTTCGAATAGCATCTACCTGATTTTTCATTAAGGCAATTAATGGAGAAACTACAATCGCAGTACCTTCCTGAATTAATGCAGGCAATTGGTAACATAATGACTTACCCCCACCGGTAGGCATAATTACAAAAGTATTTTTCTTGGCAACAATACTTTTAATGACTTGCTCTTGCAATCCTTTAAATTGATTGAAACCAAAATATCTTTTTAATTCTTTGTGTAGGTCAATTAGATTTGAATTCATTATAACTTAATAGTATTTTTACATAAATTTGCAAGGTTAAATATACAAAATACTTTTTCTCTTACAAACATAATAACAAATCTATTTTGATTACTAAAGAAAAAATAATTACCTCGGCCAAAAAGACAATTCTATCTGAGAGTGAATCGATAGCAAAACTATCTGATTATATTAATGATAGCTTTTATGAAGCGGTTAATCTAATTTATAACTTAAAAGGAAGATTAGTGGTTACTGGTATTGGCAAAAGCGCCATAATAGCGCAAAAAATTGTAGCGACTTTAAATTCTACTGGAACTCCTGCTTTATTTCTTCATGCATCGGAAGCAATACATGGTGATTTAGGAATGATACAAGAAGGTGATGGCGTTATTTGTATTTCAAAAAGTGGCAATAGTCCAGAGATCAAAGTATTGGTTCCATTATTAAAAAGATTTGGTAATAAATTAATTGCCATCACTGGAAATACTTCTTCTTTTTTAGGAAAAGAAGCACATTATACATTGAATACTTTTGTAGAAACAGAATCGTGTCCAAATAATTTAGCACCTACAAATAGCACCACAGCACAATTAGTTATGGGGGATGCCATTGCTGTTTGTTTAATGGAAATGAAAGCATTTAGCGCTGAAGATTTTGCTATTTATCATCCAGGAGGAGCTTTAGGAAAAAAATTGCTACTTCGAGTGAAAGACATGTTGGATTTTACCAGAAAACCAAGTGTAACTTCAAATTCGAGTGTGAAAAATGTAATTGTAGAAATTTCCGAAAAGCGATTAGGTGTAACAGCTGTTCTTGAAAATGATACTGTTGTTGGAATTATTACTGACGGTGATATTAGAAGAATGCTAAATAAAACAGAAACCATCACGGGTTTAACTGCTAAGGAAATTATGACTGTTAACCCAAAAACTATAAAATCAACAGATATGGTTGCGGATGCTTTGAATATTATGGAAGACCATTCGATAACCCAACTTGTTGTTGTTGATGAAGGTGAATATAAAGGGGTTATTCATTTGCATGACATATTAAAAGAAGGAATTGTATAATGGCAAAAAAAGATACTAAAGAAATGTCCTTCATGGATCATCTTGAAGATTTAAGATGGTTGTTTGTAAGAAGTGCTTTTGTGGTTATTGGTATTGCATGTGCCTGCTATTTCATAGATGATTTTATTTTTGACACCATTATCTTTGGTCCTAAAGATCCAAATTTTATCACTTACCGTTTTTTTTGTGAAGTAACTCATTATTTTGGCGTAGATGATGCCTATGCCTGTGCCCAAGAATTTAATTTCAAAATTCAAAATCAAGAAGTTAGTGGTCAATTCTCAATGTATATATGGACCTTAATTACAGCAGGTTTTGTTATTGGGTTTCCTTATATTTTATGGGAAGTATGGAAATTTATTCGTCCGGCATTGTATGAAAAAGAACGTAAAATGGCCGGTAGTTTTATTCTTGTTTCCTCTATTTTGTTTTTTATAGGAGTTCTGTTTGGCTATTACATTATAGCGCCGCTATCTATTAATTTCTTTGCCACATTTAATGTAAGTAAAGAAATTGAAAATATATTTACCGTTGACTCCTATGTTTCCATGATGAAAATGTCAATTGTTGCAAGCGGTATCGTTTTTGAGTTGCCAATAATTATCTATTTCTTAGCAAAATTAGGATTAGTAACTCCCGATTTTCTTAGAAAATACAGAAGATATGCAATCGTTATTATATTAATATTAGCTGCAATCGTAACACCACCTGACATACCTAGTCAAATAATTGTTTCAATTCCTATTTTAATTCTTTATGAAGTGAGTATATTAATAGCGACTATGGTTGCAAAAAAAGATGAAAATAATGAGTAATCCAGTTCAAGAATTTAATGACTATCGCTCAAAAATGAATGAAAAGTTGTTGGCTGACAACAATAAAATCGTAAAGCGTATTTTTAATTTAGACACTAATGCATACGCGGAAGGTGCACTTGATGTGAAAACCAAAGAATTATTAGGCTTGGTTGCTTCTGCAGTGTTACGTTGCGATGATTGTATTAAATACCATTTGGAGACATCCTATAAAGAAGGAATCACAAAAGAAGAAATGATGGAAGCGATGAGTATTGCTACTCTTGTAGGTGGTACCATTGTAATTCCTCATTTGAGAAGAGCCTATGAATTCTTGGAAGCTCTTGAAGAAGAGGCTAAATAATTGTTAAATGTTAGATTAGGATATTTTGTTTATTCGTTTATTTGTCAAAAAATCAAACTTTCTAAAAATCTGATACTCTAGATATGAAATTAAGAGCCGAAAATTTAGTAAAAACCTACAAAGGACGAAGTGTTGTAAAAGGTATTTCAGTTGAAGTAAACCAAGGGGAGATTGTAGGTTTACTCGGACCAAACGGAGCTGGAAAAACGACTTCATTTTATATGATTGTAGGTTTAGTAAAACCAAACTCTGGACATATTTATCTAGATAATAACGATATTACAGAATATCCAATGTACAAGAGAGCTCAAAACGGAATTGGTTATCTAGCTCAAGAAGCTTCTGTTTTTAGAAAATTAAGTATTGAAGATAATATTCTTAGTGTTTTGCAATTAACCAACCTTTCTAAAGAAGATCAAATTGCAAAAATGGAAAGTTTAATTGCCGAATTTAGTTTGGAGCACATTCGCACCAATAGAGGTGATTTACTTTCTGGTGGGGAACGCAGAAGGACTGAAATTGCAAGATGTCTGGCTACCGACCCTAAATTCATTCTCCTTGACGAGCCCTTTGCGGGAGTTGACCCAGTTGCTGTTGAAGACATTCAAAGAATTGTAGCCCAACTTAAAAACAAAAACATTGGCATCCTTATTACCGACCATAACGTACAAGAAACGCTTGCAATTACCGATAAAACCTACTTAATGTTTGAAGGGGGAATTCTTAAAGCAGGAATTCCGGAAGAATTGGCTGCAGATGAAATGGTTAGAAAAGTATATTTGGGTCAGAATTTCGAATTAAGAAAAAAGAAATTAGAATTCTAAACATGCAAAAACCCTTAAACTACTTTTTTTGCAAAAAATGTATTCAATATAGAAAGTAAAACATAGGTTAAAATAATTAAAGGAACCGCAAGGAATTTCAAAGAGATAACCATTGTTATAGAAGCTATTAAAAATCCCATTTGCAGTTTGTATTTATGAAAACTAAAATCTTTTATTTTCAATGAAAATAATGGTATTTCAGCATTCATTACATAGGCACTTATAGCAGTAATTCCAAGCAAAACCCATTGGTTATTTATATATGATGCTACAATCGAATTAGAAATTAAAGGTAAACTCACAATAAACAAGGTATTTGCTGGAGTGGGTAATCCAATAAAAGAATCGGATTGGCGGGCATCAATATTAAAATTACCCAAACGATAACAAGCTCCGAGTGTAATTACAAAACCTAAGTACGGCAAAAAATAATTTGTAGAAAAATCTCCAAAGCTTAACATACAGAACATAACAAAGCCAGGAACAACACCACTAGTAACCATATCTGCTAAGGAATCTAATTGCAGTCCTAAAGGACCAGAAACATTAAATTTTCTAGCAAAATAACCGTCAAAGAAATCAAAAAATATTCCTAAAGCTACAAAGTAAAATGCCATATCAAATTTTAAATCGGCAACCATTACCATGGCAATACAACCACTAAGCAAATTAAGCAGCGTTAGGAGATTAGGAATATGTTTTTTTATATCCATTGTTGAAATATTAATAACGACAAATTTAGTACAATAAGTTAAAGATAAGTGCGTTTTTTATAGAGATTTTTATTTTGAAAATCAATAAACAATTTTATTTTCAAATAGGTGGAAGTTTGCTCAGTAATAATTTCTATTTTTGAAGTACAAAAAACTAATTCGCGTTTAATAAAAATATACCATTGAAGAAAATAATATTCTTTTTCTTTATCATAACCAATGTAAGCTATAGCCAAGCCGTTAGAAAATATTCTAATGAATTTATGAATATAGGTATCGATGCAGCTGCATTAGGAATGTCGAATGCAGTGGTTTCTCATACTAATGATGTAAATTCGGGTTATTGGAATCCGGCAGGATTGATTGGAATTGCAGATGGCCAAGTAGCTGTGATGCACGCTAGTTATTTTGCCAATATTGCGCAATATGATTATGCAGCTTATGCAAAACCAATTGATGATCAAAGTGCATGGGGAATTTCTATGATTCGATTTGGTGTAGACGACATATTAAACACCACCCAACTTATTGATGCAAATGGAAATGTAGATTACAACCGAATTAGTAAATTTTCTACTGCAGACTATGGCTTTACCTTTTCATATGCTAGAAAATTAAAATTTTCTGATCTTCAATATGGAGTGAATTCAAAAATTATACGACGAGTAATTGGGGATTTTGCAAACTCTTGGGGATTTGGTTTTGATGCGGGAATTCAATGGAAACGTAATGACTGGAATTTTGGGTTGATGCTTCGCGATATTACTACCACCTATAATATTTGGAATATTAATGAGGAGGAATACAATAAAATTAAAGGAACCGTTCCAGGTCAAAATCAAGATTTACCAGAAAGTACTGAAATTACGCTACCCAAAGCGCAATTAGGAATAGCAAAGAAAATTGATTTTCATAATGAAACAAGTCTTCTTGTATCGGGTAACTTAAATATGCAATTTACTTTAACTAACGATATTTTTGCTTCCAATATGGTTAGTATTGATCCAGCAATTGGATTGGAATATGAGTATGTCGATTTAGTATTTATAAGAGCTGGAGTAGGTAATTTTCAAAAAGTTGTTCAAATTGATAATACTAAAAAAATTGGTTTTCAACCCAATATTGGATTAGGATTTAAATACAAAGGAATCCAAATAGATTACGCATTAACAGATATTGGTGATCAAAGCGCTGCTTTGTATTCAAATATTTTTTCCTTAAAAGTAGATTTAAGCATCTTTAAATAATTGATATGTTCAAAAAATTACTTTGCTTATTTTTCCTATTTGTCAGCGTTTTAAGTTTTTCGCAAAACAGCACACTATCAGAAAACTCAAAGGTTAGCATATTTACTTGTGGCCGAGGAAATGAACTATATACGACTTTTGGCCATACAGCAATTCGAATTAAAGACGTAGCAACAAACATAGATGTGGTTTATAATTATGGTGCCTTTGATTTTAATACTGATAATTTTTATTTGAAATTCGTAAAAGGGGATTTGCAATATTTTATAAATGCCACTTCCTATGAGGAATTTATTTACGAATATCAAATTGAAAAACGTGAAGTAATTGAACAAACTTTAAATTTCTCGCTTTTACAAAAACAGGAGCTTTTTGAGTTACTTAACACATCCTTATTTTCAGAGGAGCGCAGTTATACCTATAAATTTATTGATCGAAATTGTACTACAATGGTGGTTGAAAAAATCAATAAAATGCTTGGAGAAAATTTGATTCAAAAAATAGACGATAAATCAATAACATATAGAGAATTATTGTATCCTTATTTTGAAAATCACTTTTATTACAAGTTAGGAATTAATATCATTTTTGGAACTAAAACGGATACCAAAGCCGAAAAACTATTTCTCCCGTCAGAATTAATGCACAGCCTAAATAAAGCCCAAATAAGTGGAAAATCGGTTGTAACCAAAACTGAAACTATTGTAGTTGGTGAAGAATTGGAATCGGGATTTTCATTTATAAATAGTATTTATTTCATAGCGTTACTCCTACTGATATTAGTAATTACCAACAACAAAAAAGTCTTTACTACCTATTTATTTCTAACCGGATTATTGGGATTATTTTTATCCTTAGTAGGATTGTATTCACTTCACAAAGAAGTACTTTGGAATTACAATGCATTATTATTTA
>JBILNU010000108.1:0-5830 GCA_044374815.1 Flavobacterium sp. | reverse complement strand
TATATTCTGCAACTATTTTACTACAGAAAATTTTAAAAAATAACGCTTTTTTATGCAACTCTTGCTTTTCTACTTTTTAACCCCTTGATTCTATGAAGGTTGTTATCCACACTTTTTCTTTAAAAAAACAAAAAATATTTTCTAAATCTAACTCTCCTAGCCCTGATTGAGACGGTAGCGCTTGCTTGATTCAAGCAAGACTAAAGACCAAAGCAGGAACTAGCTTTGCAAAAAAACACCAGGATTCGCTCCTGAAAAAAATTATTTCTTATTAATTTTTTGTGCAAGTTTTTCCCAATGCTCGTTTAATTGTTCTATTTCGATTGGATTTGCAGCACGTTGTTCTTGAAGTCTGCCTGTAGAAAATGCGCGATATAAAATCGTTTCTATTAAATAATCCTCATTACTATTAAATGGATCGTAAATTTCTTTTAGATTGATTTTAAAAAGGTGCGCCGCATTATTTGACCAAAAGGCTTTCCAACCGCTTTTATAATCCTTAATAAGGTTGTAGGTTGAAACTCCGGTTTGGCGGTAAATAAGCTTTACCAATATTTGACCCTGCTTGTGAGATAGTTTTTTTAATTTGTCTTTAAACTCATTATCCAAATAATCTTCAACCAATCTAAAATACCTTCTCTTATCTCTATTAGATTGTAAATTACCCCTATTTTTATCCAACAAAGCAATTCGTTCTGCAGCAATTTTTGCATAAGGATATACTTTTAAAACACGGTTTTGAAGAGTTAAAAATTCTTTTCTTTCTGCAGCACTCATTCTAACTTTTGAAAAAGAAACATCATTTAACAAAATGGTATCCATTTTAACTGAATCCAATTCTTTTATTTGAGGATCTTTTTCTAACAAAAGTTCATCGTTTACTTGAGCAAATACCGGGATCGATAAAATAAAAAGCAGTAAAAGAAATTTTGATTTTAACATGGCTGAAAAATTTAGGGTAAAAATATATAATAACACTAACAAGTGTAATGCCAAATTTATATTTTAGCGGAAAAATATTTTTATGTCAAAAAAATCAATACTTACCGAATCCTCTATTCAATTTTTAGAAAAATACCTAAATAACCCGTCACCAACAGGATATGAAGCTGGTGGACAAAAAATATGGATGGATTATTTAAAACCTTATGTAGATACTTTCATCACCGATACCTACGGAAGTGCTGTTGGAGTAATTAATCCTGAGGCAGAATATCGCGTTGTAATTGAAGGACATTCGGATGAAATTTCTTGGTATGTGAACTACATTACTGATAATGGTTTGATTTATGTTATTCGAAATGGCGGATCAGATCACCAAATTGCTCCTTCTAAAAGAGTAAACATTCATACTAAAAACGGAATTGTAAAAGGTGTTTTTGGATGGCCTGCAATTCACACCCGAAATCGCGGAAAAGAAGAATCAGCAACGTTACACAATATATTTATTGATTGCGGTTGTGCTACTAAAGAAGAAGTTGAAAAATTAGGGGTTCACGTGGGCTGCGTAATTACGTACCCGGATGAATTTATGATTTTAAACGAAAATAAATTTGTTTGCAGAGCTATTGACAACCGAATGGGAGGCTTTATTATTGCTGAAGTAGCTCGTTTACTAAAAGAAAACAAAAAGAAACTACCGTTTGGGTTATATATTGTGAATTCCGTTCAAGAAGAAATCGGACTTCGAGGTGCTGAAATGATTACCCAAACTATAAAACCACACGTTGCTATAATAACTGATGTTTGTCACGACACCACCACCCCAATGATTGAAAAGAAAATTGAAGGGGATTTACAAATTGGAAAAGGCCCAGTAATTGCTTATGCTCCTGCAACTCAAAACATTCTTAGAGAACTTATTGTTAGCACGGCAGAAGAAAAGAAAATTCCGTTTCAAAGACATGCCACTTCTAGGGTAACCGGAACCGATACGGATGCTTTTGCATACAGTAACGGCGGAGTTGCATCGGCATTGATTTCGTTAGCGCTGCGCTACATGCATACCACTGTAGAAATGGTGCAACGTGAAGATGTCGAGCATGTAATTGAATTGATTTATGAATCGTTGTTGAAGATTGAAAACAACCACGATTTTTCCTATTTCAAATAGAATTAGTTACAATAAAAAAGTCCCAAAAAAATTGGGACTTTTTTTTATTTGTTATTCAAATAGGCTAAAACATTTTTCTCAATTCGGTCTTGTATATTTGAAATATCGGCTTTTTCAAATTGTTCGCCAATAATATTCTCAAACAACTCGATGTAGCGTTGCGAAACCGAATCGATGTACTCATCGGTCATGTTTGGAATGGTTTGCCCTTCTTTACCTTGGAAATTATTTTCAATCAACCAACGTCTTACAAATTCTTTCGATAATTGCTTTTGCTCCTCACCTGCATCTTGTCTTTCTTGGTATCCATCAGTATAAAAATAACGCGAAGAATCGGGAGTGTGAATTTCATCAATTAACACGATAACACCGTTCTTTGTTTTTCCGAATTCATATTTGGTATCCACCAAAATCAATCCGCGAGAAGCCGCAATTTCTGTTCCTCGTTGGTACAATGCACGCGTGTATTTTTCTAAAACCAAATAATCTTCTTCCAATACAATTCCACTTGACAAAATCGCTTCACGAGAAATATCTTCATCATGAACACCCATATCTGCTTTAGTAGTCGGCGTAATTATTGGTGTTGGGAATTTATCATTTTCTTTCAATCCTTCTGGCATTTCAACTCCACAAAGTACTCTTTTTCCTAAAGCATATTCTCTAGCAGCATGACCTGAAAGATAACCACGAATAACCATTTCAACTTTAAAAGGCTCACATAAATGTCCGATTGCCACATTAGGATCTGGAGTAGCAACCAACCAATTCGGAACAATATCTTGAGTTAATTGCATGAATTTAGTTGCAATTTGATTTAAAATCTGACCTTTGTACGGAATTCCTTTTGGCATCACTACATCAAAAGCAGAAAGTCTATCGGTGGCAACCATAACCAAAAGATCATCGTTGATATTATAAACTTCACGGACTTTACCGCGGTAAACCGTTTTTTGATTAGGGAAATGAAAATTAGTAGTTGTGATTGTATTCATTTTTGTGTGTTGTTTTTGCAAAAGTAATTCGTTTCAAAATAATACACAACGATGAAATCGTATTTTAAAACATAAACCAACTGAATACTGAATAAATTTCTAAAATTCGCTATATTTGTAACTAAGATATTAATATCAATTTTAATTTAGAACAAGCATGCAACAAATTCCAAGCGTTGACTTACGTGATTTCCTGTCGGATGATCCGGCACGTAAACAAAAATTTGTAAATGAAATCGGGATAGCTTACGAAGATATTGGCTTCGTGGCATTAAAAGGACATTTTTTAAATGATCAATTGGTAGAAGATTTATATTCTGAAGTTCGGAACTTCTTCAACCTGCCTTTGGAAACCAAAGCTAAATACGAGATTCCAGGTATAGGTGGACAAAGAGGTTACATTTCTTTTGGAAAAGAACATGCCAAAGGAAGATCTGCAGGCGATTTAAAAGAGTTTTGGCACTTCGGCCAATATGTGGATAAAAATTCGAAATATGCCAGCGAATATCCAGATAATGTAACCGTTAGTGAATTACCTAATTTTAATACAACTGGGAAAGAAGCCTACAAGCAATTGGAAAAAACAGGAATTTATGTATTAAGAGCTTTAGCAATTCACATTGGTTTAGATGAATTTTATTTTGACCAATACATTGAAGAAGGAAATAGCATTTTACGACCTATTCACTACCCTCCTATTACCGACGAGCCTAAAGATGGCGCTGTTAGAGCCGCTGCACATGGCGATATCAACTTGATTACACTATTAATGGGTGCACAAGGAAAAGGATTACAGGTTCAAAATCATGCCGGCAAATGGCTTGACGCCATTGCCCAACCTGATGAATTGATGATCAATGTGGGAGACATGCTTTCTAGACATACTAACAATAAACTTAAATCAACCATTCACCAAGTGGTCAATCCGCCAAGAGAATTATGGGGAACTTCAAGATATTCCATTCCGTTTTTTATGCATCCAGTGAGTGATATGAAATTAAATTGCTTGCCGGAATGTATTGATGAAAACAATCCAAAACAATTTGAAGACATTACCGCGGGCGATTATTTAAATGAGCGTTTGGTAGAATTGGGATTAATAAAGAAATAACAATAATGGACTTACAAGATCAATTAAAAAAGTTATTTCCAGACCATGAAGTTTCTTCTGAACCTGAAAAAACAGAGGAAGTTGCGCATGAATTGCTTATTCAAAAAGAGCCGATGATTTGCAAATTCGAAAAACGAAATGGCAAACCCACTACCATCATTGAAGGCTACGAGGGCGATGAAGAAGATTTCAAAATTTTGGCAAAAGAAATAAAAACCAAACTCAGTGTGGGTGGAAGTTTTAAAGAGGGAGCCATTATCATTCAGGGGAATTACCGAGACAAAATAATGCAAATTCTACAAGCTAAAGGATTTAAAACAAAACGAGTTGGTGGATAAATTACCAACTTTAAAAAAAACAACATGATTGCATCATCCGAATTAATATTGAACCCTGATGGAAGTGTCTACCACCTCAATCTAAAACCAGAACACATTGCAACAGATATTATTTTTGTTGGTGATCAAAATCGTGTAGAAAAAATTACCAAACACTTTTCAAGTATAGAATTTTCCCTTCAAAAAAGAGAATTCAAAACCCAAACCGGAATTTACAAAGGCAAACGAATTACGGTGATTTCAACCGGAATTGGCCCTGATAATATTGACATTGTAATGAATGAATTGGATGCTCTAGTGAACATTGATTTTGAAACCAGAACCATCAAAGAAAAACTAACTTCTTTAAATATTATCCGAATTGGAACTTCGGGATCCTTACAGGCAGAAATTCCATGTGATAGCATTGTATTGAGTCAATACGGATTGGGTTTAGACAACATGCTTCGCTCCTATTGCATTGACGAAATTTCGGAAACCGATATGGAAGATGCCTTTATCAAACAAACCAATTGGGATTTAAGAAAAGGACGTCCTTATGTGATTCATGGAAGTGAAATCCTAGCCAAACGATTGGATAGCGATTCTATTTATAAAGGATTTACCGGAACTGCCGGTGGATTTTACGGTCCGCAAGGTCGTGTTTTACGCATGCCTATTCAAGATCCTGAACTGAATAGTAAAATGGATCAATTTGAATACGAAGGCATTAAAATGACCAACCTTGAAATGGAAACCGGTGCGATTTATGGATTAGGAAAACTTCTTGGGCATCAATGTTTGTCGATGAATGCCATTATTGCCAATCGGGCTACTGGAACTTTCAGTGAAGACCCTTATAAAGCAGTTGATGCCTTAATTGTATACACCTTAAATAAATTGGCTGAATAATTTATTTAATAATTCCTAAAAAATGAAATCCCTAAAAATAGCAGGAGTTCCCGAACACTTTAATCTTCCTTGGCAACTAGCAATTGAGAATAAAAAATTTGAAGAAGTTGGTATCGATTTACAATGGACCGATATTCCGGAAGGAACCGGAAAATTATGTCAAATGTTACGAGATGGATCAACAGATATTGCTGTGATTCTAACAGAAGGAATTATTAAAGACATCGTAAAGGGTAACAACAGCAAACTGGTGCAGATTTATGTGGAAAGTCCTTTAATTTGGGGGATTCATGTTGCTGCAAATTCCAAGTACAAAACGCTTGCCGATTTGGAAAATACAAAAGTTGCGATTTCTCGATTTGGATCGGGATCCGAATTAATG
>JBILNU010000107.1:0-5925 GCA_044374815.1 Flavobacterium sp. | reverse complement strand
AACACACGCGTGTGGATAATTATTATTGGCTTAACGATAGAGAAAATCCAGAAGTTATTGATTACTTAAATAAAGAAAACGAATATTATCATTCGGTTACTGCAGAAACCAAAGGATTTCAAGCAGAATTATTTGAGGAGATGAAATCTCGAATCAAAGAAGACGATCAATCGGTGCCCTATTTATACAATGGGTATTATTACATCACCCGATTTGAAAAAGGGCAGGATTATCCAATTTATTCAAGAAAAAAAGAAACGCTAGAAGCTAACGAAGAATTGCTTTTTGATTGCAATGAATTGGCAAAAGGGCAATCCTATTTTCATTTGGGTGGATTATCGGTTAGTCCAGATAATACTTTGGCACTTTTTAGTGTAGATGTTGTGGGCAGAAGAATTTATACCATTCAAGTAAAAAATCTTCAAACCGGTGAATTGCTTTCAGATACCATAAAGAATGTTACCGGAACAGCAGTTTGGGCTAATGACAATAAAACCATTTTTTATTCGAGTCAAGATGAGGTTACATTGCGTTCGGATAAGATATTCAAACATAAATTAGGCACCAGCCAGGAGGAGGATGTTTTGGTTTATTTTGAAAAAGACGAAACGTTTAATGTTGAAATCGCTAAATCAAAATCCAATAAGTACTTAGCCATTGAGTCGGGGAGTACCTTAACCACCGAATATCAAATTTTGGATGCATCTACTCCAGATGCGAAATTTAAGTTGTTTCAAAAGAGAGTGCGTGGTTTGGAATACAGCATCAATCATTACGGGGATAGTTTTTATATTTTAACAAATAAAGACAAAGCGGAGAATTTTAAGTTAATGAAAACTCCGGAAACTGCAACTTCCAAAGAAAATTGGGTTGAGGTGATTCCGCATCGAGAAGATGTATTATTGGAAGATATTGAGTTGTTTAAAAACTTTTTAGTGCTTGAAGAACGCGCTAATGGTTTGAATACTATTAAAATCATCCCTTGGAATGGTGATGAAGCGTATTATTTGCCTTTTGATAGTGAAACTTATACGGCAAGTGCAAGTACCAACGTAGATTTTGATACCGATATTTTGCGGTATTCTTATCAATCTCTGTCGACGCCTTCTTCAGTTATTGATTTTAATATGAAAACCAAGGAGAAAACCATACTTAAGGAACAGCAAGTGCTAGGCGGAAAATTTGATAAAAACAACTATCGAGAAGAACGCGTTTGGGCTAGGGCTAGAGATGGAGTGAAGGTTCCTGTTTCGTTGGTTTACAAAAAAGATTTAGTTAAAAACGGAACCAATCCGTTGTTGCAATATGCCTATGGCTCATACGGTTATTCTATAGATTGTTCGTTTTCTTCAACACGATTATCGCTATTAGACAGAGGATTTATTTTTGCAATAGCTCACATTCGTGGCGGTGAAGACTTGGGGAGAAATTGGTATGAAACCGGAAAATTATTGCAAAAGAAAAATACCTTCACAGATTTTATTGATTGTTCGAAATTTTTAATTCAGGAAAAATATACTTCTTCAGAGCATCTTTATGCCGAGGGTGGATCTGCAGGTGGATTGCTAATGGGGGCTGTTGCAAATATGGCGCCTAGTTTGTACAACGGAATTATTGCTCAAGTGGCATTTGTAGATGTGGTGACTACCATGTTGGATGAATCGATTCCGTTAACAACTGGAGAATATGATGAATGGGGTAATCCCAATAAAAAAGAATTTTATGATTATATGTTGTCGTATTCACCTTATGATAATGTTACGGCACAAGAGTATCCCAATATGTATGTTTCAACCGGATTGCATGATTCGCAGGTACAATATTGGGAGCCAGCAAAGTGGGTTGCAAAATTAAGGGCAACGAAAACCGATTCGAATTTGTTATTCCTAGATACCAATATGGATGCGGGTCATGGTGGTGCTTCAGGGAGATTTGAAGCGCTTAAAGAATTGGCCAAAGAATTCAGTTTTTTATTGGATTTAGAAAAAATTAAAAAATAATTTATTAGATTTGCAAGGTTACGGTTCTGCTAGTAAGTAGTAGTTCTGTCAAATTTTTTTTTATTTTATGAAAGAAGAAATAAAAGCCTACAATAATGTTCTGGAATTAATAGGAAGTACTCCTCTAATTAAACTTAACAAAATTACCGCTGACTTTCCTGGTAATTTTTATGCAAAAGTGGAAGCTTTTAATCCGGGTCATTCATCTAAAGACAGAATTGCATTATACATCATAGAACAAGCAGAAAAAAAAGGAATTCTTTCTCCTGGCGATACAATCATTGAAACTACTTCGGGTAACACCGGATTTAGTTTGGCGATGGTAAGTATTATTAAAGGGTATAATTGCATACTTGCCGTTACTTCTAAATCTTCCAAAGATAAAATAGACATGCTCCGCAGTCTTGGAGCTAAAGTATATGTTTGCCCTGCTCATGTTTCTGCCGATGACGAACGATCGTATTACAATGTAGCAAAGCGTTTGCACGAGGAAACAAAAGGATCTGTGTATATTAATCAGTATTTTAATCAGCTTAATATTGATGCACATTATCATTCAACAGGTCCAGAAATATGGAAACAAACAGCTGGAAAAATTACCCATTTAGTGGCTTGTAGCGGAACAGGTGGAACTATTTCTGGAGTAGCTAAATTTTTGAAAGAGAAAAATCCAAATATCAAGATTTTAGGTGTAGATGCTTTTGGTTCGGTTTTGAAAAAATACCACGAAACCAAAGAATTTGATACCAACGAAATATACCCGTATCGCATTGAGGGAATTGGAAAGAATTTGATTCCTACTGCAACCGATTTTGATTCGATTGATACTTTTATGAAAGTAACCGATGAAGAAAGTGCCCACACTGCTCGAGAAATTTTAAAAAAAGAAGGTTTATTCGTGGGTTATACATCCGGTGCCGCAATACAAGCAATTAAGCAATTTGCCAAAGAAGGTGAATTTAATTCTGAAAGCAATGTGGTAGTTATTTTTCCAGATCACGGATCAAGATACATGAGTAAAGTGTTCAGTGACGACTGGATGAATGAGCAAGGCTTTTTTGACAGTGTCAATACCGAAGAAGCTCAAAAAATAGAATACATCAAGTAACAAAGCATAAAAAAAACTCCAATGAAAATTGGAGTTTTTTATTTTTTATTTCTTTCTGATAATATCTTCTAAAACGGCTTTATTGGAATAGTTAATTACTCTTAGTGTAATAGTATCTTTTCGCATTGTTTGCCCTTCAATGATGTAAAGTTTCCCTTTTTGATATGGAATATTACTTTTATCAAAATCAACATCTCCGTAGGTTAGGGTATTTTTAATATCGATAGTGTCAATCCAATCTTCTGATAGTTTGCGAGACGCTTCAATGCTGTAGTTAAATGGTTTATTTCTCAAATCATTTAAAACTCGAGCATTTGGGAAATAGTTGCAACGGGAATCTTTTCCTGATAAAACCGCAGCCACAAAAAAACTTCCAATAATTAATCCGATTAAATAGTACGCAAATCGCTGATAAAATTTCATTGTAAAATTTATTTCTGCAAAGGTAATGCAATCCTTCTGATATTTGTTAAGACTAACTATTAAAAAACAATTAAATTGATATCGCTGTCATTTAAATCAAACCATTCGCCAATGGCTTTGTTGGTTAATATTCCGTGGTACAAATACACTCCGTTTTTCAAACCATTATTGCATCGAATCGAGCTTTCAATCCCGCCATCTTCTGCAATTTGAATTAAGTAAGGGGTGATGATATTGCTAATAGATAACGAAGCTGTTTTTGAATAACGTGAAGGAATATTCGGAACGCAATAATGAATTACATTATTTTTAATGAAAGTTGGTTTTTCATGGGTTGTGATTTCCGATGTTTCAAAACAACCTCCGGTATCAATACTCACATCCACAATAACGGAGCCCTTTTTCATGTATTCTACCATGGTTTCGGTAACTACAACCGGACATCTTTCTTTGCCACGCATAGCGCCAATTGCTACATCGCAACGGCGTAGGGCTTTGAGTAAGGCTTTTGGTTGTATTGTTGAGGTAAAAATGCGTTCGTTGAGGTGGTTTTGTAGCCTACGCAATTTTGTAATGGAATTGTCAAATACTTTTACGCTTGCACCTAATCCAAGGGCCGATTTAGCAGCAAATTCACCAACGGTTCCAGCACCAATTATGACCACTTCGGTAGGAGGAACTCCAGTGATATTTCCGAATAACAAACCTTTTCCAAATTGTTGGTTGATCATTAATTCGGCTGCAATTAATATAGAAGCGGTTCCTGCAATTTCACTCAATGATTTTACAGCAGGGTAGGATCCGTCTTCGTCTTTTATGTATTCAAAGGCTAACGCAGTTATTTTCTTTTGCGTAAGCGCTTCAAAATATTCTTTTTTTCTAGTTTTCAATTGGATAGCAGAAATCAGAATTGAATTAGCTTGCATCATTTCAATTTCAGCCATGGTTGGTGGTTCCACCTTTAAAAGCATCGGACACGAAAAAACCTTTTTAGTATCTTGGGTAATTTCGGCACCGGCATCGCTGTATTCTTGATCGCTGTAGCTAGAGCTTTCTCCGGCTCCTGCTTCCATCAAGATGCGATGTCCGTGTGAAGTTAAGGAATGAACTGCATCAGGGGTTAAGCAAATTCTTCGCTCTTGGTAGCTCGTTTCTTTTGGAATTCCAATAAACAATTCGCTTTTTTGACGAATAATTTCTAGTTTTTCCTCCTGAGGAATCAATTGTTGCTTTGTAAATGGAGTAATGGCCATGTTTTCCAATTAATTAAAGGACCAAGTTACGAAAAAAATAATTACTCCAAAGTCAATCTTCGTTTTCCGTCGGGAAGTAGCTCAATGGAAAGTGTGGAATGTTGAGGCGGAATTAAATTCGGGATTTTTTCAGACCATTCAATAAAACACCAATTTCCAGAATAGAGGTATTCATCAATCCCCATGTCCATGGCTTCCATTTCGTTTTTTAATCGGTATACATCAAAATGATAAATATATTGATTTTCAGAAATTTGATATTCATTAACTAAAGAGAAGGTTGGACTACTCGTCACCTCATTAACACCAAGATTTTTTGCTAAATATTTAATTAATGTCGTTTTTCCAACACCCATTTCGCCATTAAAAAGAAGCACTTTATTGGGGTTGGCGGTAATAATTTGATTCGCAATTGCATCGATTTCTTCTAAGGAATAAATAAGTTCCATGGTTTGAAAAAATATTATCTAGGGTTAAAAACTAATAAGGGTACAATCACTTCTTCTAATGAAATCCCTCCATGTTGGTAGGTATTTTTGTAATAACTCACATAATGATTGTAGTTATTTACATAAGCCAGGAAATAATCATTCTTAGCAAAAATATACGAACTACTCATGTTTATTGCCGGTAATCCAATTTTTTTAGGATCTTTCACCGCATAAACCTCTTTATCTTCATAAGTAAGGCTTCTGCCGGTTTTATATCGTAAATTCAAACTCGTGTTTTTGTCTCCAATTACTTTCGATGGATTTTTCACATTTATCGTTCCGTGGTCGGTGGTGATGATTAATTTGAATCCTAATTTTTGAGCTTGTTGGATGATATCCAATAATGGCGAATTCTTAAACCAGCTCAATGTTAATGATCGATAAGCTTTGTCATCGGAAGCCAATTCTTTAACCACATCCATTTCGGTTTTGGCATGCGAAAGCATGTCGACAAAATTGTAAACAATCGTAACTAAATTATTGTCTTTTAAGGTTCTAAAATTATCGGCTAGTTTTTTACCGCCCGCCAAATTGGTGATTTTAAAGTAATCTTCTTTGAGATTCAATCCCAAACGTTTTAAATGTGCCGACAAAAACTCACCTTCGTATAAATTTTTTCCGCCTTCATCAACGTCATTTTTCCAATATTG
>JBILNU010000106.1:0-5938 GCA_044374815.1 Flavobacterium sp. | reverse complement strand
CGAAGTGATTCAGGCGGCTAAAGACGCCTTAGACACATATGGGTTTGGGATGTCGTCGGTGCGTTTCATTTGCGGAACGCAGGATATTCATAAAACTTTAGAAAAAAAGATAGCCGATTTTTATGGCACCGAAGACACCATTTTATATGCCGCTGCTTTTGATGCAAACGGAGGCGTTTTCGAACCTTTATTGGGGGAAGAAGATTGCATTATTTCTGATAGTTTGAACCACGCATCTATTATTGATGGTGTTCGTTTGTGTAAAGCGGCACGTTACCGTTATGAAAATTCCAATATGGAAGATTTAGAACAACAATTGATTAAAGCAACCGAAGCTGGACATCGTTTTAAATTGATTGTAACTGACGGAGTATTTTCAATGGACGGTTTAGTTGCTCCTTTGGATAAAATTTGTGATTTAGCCGATAAATACGATGCTTTAGTAATGGTGGATGAGTGCCATGCAGCTGGATTTATTGGCGCAACAGGAAAAGGAACTCCAGAGGCAAAAGGAGTTATGGGAAGAGTAGACATCATTACTGGAACTCTTGGAAAAGCACTTGGGGGCGCCATGGGAGGGTATACTACAGCAAAAAAAGAAGTAATAGAAATCTTACGCCAGCGTTCGCGTCCGTATTTATTTTCAAATTCTTTAGCGCCTGCAATCGTTGGGGCATCAATTAAAGTATTTGAACTGCTTGAAAAAGACACTTCTTTAAGAGATAAATTAGAAAGGAATACCAATTATTTTAAAGCAGGATTACGTGCAGCGGGTATTGATTTTATAGATGGAGATTCGGCTATAGTTCCCGTAATGCTTTATGATGCTAAGCTTTCACAGGTTATGGCAGAAGAACTCTTAAAGAAAGGAATTTACGTAATTGGATTCTTTTATCCTGTCGTTCCTAAGGACAAAGCTAGAATCAGAGTGCAGCTTTCTGCAGCCCATACTAAAGAGCATTTAGACCATGCAATTAACGCATTTATTGAGGTGGGGAAATCCTTAACAATCATATAACATTGAATTTTTACACTATCATTTTGATATTTCATTAATTAGTATTAGCTTTGCACTATTATTATATATAATTTAAATAATTAAGTATGAAACAAGTAAACAAATTTTTTACTGCTGCATTGTTGTTAATGGGATTATTGTCTCAGGCACAAGACGTCGACAATTCATGGGCAGTGTCTTTCGGAGTTAATGCAGTAGACACTAGAGTAAGTGCTAGTAGAGGTGGATTGGGATTTTTTGAAAAACAATTCTCTCAAACATTTGATGTAAGTGATAATTGGAATATTATGCCTTCGGTATCTTATCTTAGTGTAAATAAGTATATTGGAGACGGATTTTCTTTTGGCGCAACAGGATCTATTAATAAAATCTCAAAATTTGTCAATTTTGACCCAACAGCTGCAAATGCTGATCCACGCGGAATGGTGGTGTCAAACCCAGGGGATTTAGGATTTTATGCAATTGATGGAATTGTAAGCTATAGTTTCCAAGATTTAATTAAATCCAAATCATTCGAACCATCTGTACATGTAGGAGGTGGATACACTTTTTTTGGAAAAGCATCTTATGGAACAATTAACGCAGGGTTGGGATTAACATACTGGTTTACAAAACAAGTAGGTTTACAATTACAATCAACATACAAAAACTCATTTAGTTCTTCAAGAATAATTAATGCAGATGTTCCAACTTATATGCAGCATGCTGCTGGAATTGTTTTCAAATTTGGAGCTAAAGATACTGACGGTGACGGAATCTACGATCGTTTAGATGCTTGTCCAGAAGTTGCTGGTCTTAAAGAATTCAACGGATGTCCTGATACAGATGGAGATAAAATCATTGATAAAGATGACTCTTGTCCAGAAGTTGCTGGTTTAGCTGCTTTTAACGGTTGTCCTGATACAGACGGAGACGGAATTGCTGATAAAGAAGATGCTTGTCCAGAAGTTGCTGGTATTAAAGCTTTAGCAGGTTGTCCAGATGCTGATGGAGATGGAATTACAGATAAATCAGATAAATGTCCTCAAGTTAAAGGTCCAAAAGAAAATGGAGGTTGCCCATGGCCAGATACAGATGGAGATAAAGTTCTTGATAAAGACGATAAATGTCCAGAAGTTGCTGGTACTGTAGCTAACCAAGGTTGTCCAGAAATGAATGATGACGCTGAGAAAAAATTAAATGAGTACGCAAAAACAATTTTATTTGATAGCGGAAAATCTTCATTCCAAAAACAAACTTATTCAGTATTAAAATCTATTACTGCAATATTAAAAGAGTATCCAAGTGCTAAATTCAGCATTGAAGGTCACACTGATATTACAGGAACGGCTGCATTAAATCAAAAATTATCAGAAGAAAGAGCTGCTGCAGTTAAAGGTTATTTAATAGAAAATGGAGTTGCTGCTGACAGATTAACTTCATCTGGTTTTGGTCAAACTAAACCAATCGACTCTAACAAAACTAAAGCCGGTAAAGCTAACAACAGAAGAGTTGAAGTGAAATTAGTAAAATAATTTCTTTCCAAATATTTTAAGAAACGCCTCGATTATCGAGGCGTTTTTTTTATATTTAACCGATGGAAAACACTACTTTCTTAAACAAACTTGCACAATTACTATTAAAAGAGTACACCGATAAATTATCGGATACCATTATAATTCTTCCTAATAGAAGAGCAAAGATTTTCCTTATTGATGCTTTACTTAAGCAAACTCCCAAAACCATTTTTGCGCCTGATATAATTAGCATCGAAGATTTTGTTCAAGATATTGCAGGTATTCGCTCCATAGATAGCGTAGAATTATTATTTGAGTTTTATACCGTTTATTTAGAGATTACCCCTACCGATAAAGAATCATTTGAAACATTCGCTAATTGGGCTAAGACCCTATTACAAGACTTCAACGAAATTGATCGCTATTTGTTAGATCCAGACAAGGTCTTAAAATATCTTGAAAACATTAAAGAAATTGAACATTGGTCGGTTGATGTAGATAAACGAACCGATTTAATTGAAAAGCATTTAATTTTTTGGAAGAAATTACCCCTATATTATCACTCTTTATATCAATACTTATTTGAAAAAGGAATTGGCTACCAAGGATTGATCTATAGAGAAGCCGTGAACAACCTCAATCATTTTACTGAAACAGTAAAAGATAAAACATACCTTTTTGCAGGATTTAATGCTTTAAACCAAGCCGAAGAGAAGATTGTACAACACCTTTTAACTTTAGATAAAGCTAAAATATATTGGGATATTGATTCTGTTTTCATGCAAGATAAGATGCATGACGCCGGACTTTTTCAGCAACGATTTCAAGCCGAATGGCCTTATTATAAAAACCATCCCTATGAATGGATAACCAATGATTATAAGCAAGAAAAAAACATTCAAATTATTGGAACACCAAAATCAATTGGGCAAGCAAAAATTGTTGGTAATATAATTGAACAACTAAGCACCGAATTAAACGGACAATTGCAAAATGTTGCAATAGTGCTTGGAGAGGAAAATTTGTTACTACCAATATTGTATTCTTTGCCAAATAATGCAGGGCTTTTAAATATTACCATGGGGTTTTCTAGCAAGAATAATCCAGCACAATTATTAGTTGCTAAATTATTTAAAATGCACACCAATGCTGTGACTAGGAATGCAAAAAGTTATGTATTTTATTATAAAGATGTTTTAGATATCTTAACACACCCTTTATTAGAAAGCTATTTAAACACCTCTGATTTGGTGTATCGAATCAATCAAAACAATTACACTTTTATAGTTCATTCAAAGTTGGCCGATTTACATCCAAATGGCAACGAACTTTTTCATTTATTGTTTCAAAAGTGGGAAAATAGTCCCTTAGAGGTTTTAGAAACAATTTCAAAAATTTTATTAATAATTAAATCCAATTTAAGTAAAGACACCGAAGAAGAGAAGATAACTAACGCCTTTGTATATTCTATTTTTAAGATTATTAATCAATTGATTTCTTATTTTTCAAATGCTTCAAATGTCAATTCAATTGATACTCTTTATGCCATATATAAACAAATAATTGATGTTGCCGAAGTTTCATTTGAAGGTGAACCATTAAATGGATTACAAATAATGGGTGTTCTTGAAAGTAGAGTTTTAGATTTTGAAACTGTAATTATAACTTCGGTAAATGAAGGAAAATTCCCTGCTGGTAAAAGTGCCAATTCATTTATTCCGTATGATGTGAAAAGAGAATTGGGATTGCCAACTTTTAAAGAAAAAGACGCTATTTACACCTATCATTTTTACCATTTATTACAACGCGCAAAGAACATATATCTGTTATATAATTCAGATAGTGAAGGTATGGATGCTGGTGAAAAGAGCCGATTTATCACACAATTGGAAGTTGAAAAACAAGACAATCATAAATTATCTTTTCAAACATTTAATGCCGAAGTGCCAGAAATTGCAACCCAACCTATTGTGATCCCAAAATCGGAAAGCGTTTTAATTCGACTTAAAGAAATTGCCGAAAAAGGCTTTTCACCATCTTCATTAACTACCTATATTAGAAATCCAATTCAGTTTTATTTTCAAAGAATTCTACGAATTTCTGAAATTGATGAAGTGGAAGAAAACATCGCGGTAAATACTTTAGGCACCATTATTCACGGAGTTTTAGAAGAATTATACAAACCACTTATTGGCAAGATATTAATTGAAAACGACATTGACACTTGCCTTAAAAAAGTAGATGATGAGGTTGTAAAACAATTTAAAAAAGAATACAAAGAAGGCGATATCAAAAAAGGTAGAAACCTTTTAGCTTTTGAAGTTGCCAAACGAAACGTGCAAAATTTCTTAAAACTCGAATTGGAATCGATAAAAAATGGTGATGAAATTCAAATCATTGCATTGGAATCGAAACTAGAACGAATTCTTGAGCATCCTTCCTTGCCTTATCCCGTTAAGATTGCAGGAAATGTTGACCGAATTGAAAATAGAAACGGAAAAATTAGAATTATAGATTATAAAACCGGAAAGGTTGATAAAAATGATGTAATCCTAAAAACTTGGCAAGACCTTACGAAAGAAATTGGGAATGATAAAATCATTCAAATTCTAGCCTATGCATTTATGTACCAACCGGATTGTAATGGTTTAGAAATGGAGGCCGGAATTATTTCGTTTAAGAATTTAAAATCGGGGTTTTTACCTTTCAATCTAAAAACAGAAATCGGGCTTGAACAGGATATTACTCCCGAAATAATGGAAAGTTATTTAGAAGAAATTGTGCTATTATTAAACACCATTTTTAATTCGGAGTTGCCATTTGAAGAAAACAAATAGGTGTTGAATTAAATCGATTTTAAAAAGGTTAAAAGTACTTTTTCCAATGCTATTTTATTTTCCATATGACTCATATGCCCATCAGGAAAAGTAGTAAGCTGAACTGAAGTCCCTTCAATTTGAGAAACAACCTCTTCGTAGATTAATACTTCATCTTTTTTTCCAAGAATTAATAGAATGGGATATTGAGCAAAATGTAAAATCACCTCTCGATCTTTTCTAATTTTCATACCTTCTAATGCGGCAACTACTCCTTGCAAAGGAGTTTTTAGCGCTTCTAATTTTACTCTTTCGATGGAGTCGGCCAGCAAAGTTCTGTTTTCTTCACTAAATAAATTGGCAATGCTCATGCGTACAAAAGCAGAGTAATTTTGTTTTACTGCAACAATAGCACGATCTCTATTTTTTTTACGGTCTGGGCTGTCGGCTCTTGAGGTTGAATTTAACAGCACCATTCCTTTCATGAAATCTGGGTATAATTCGGCGAAAGCCAAAGTAACATAACCACCCATTGAATGCCCAATAAATACTGTTTTCCTAATTTTTAATTCCTGTAAAACGGCTTGAACCATGTCTGCTTGATCCTC
>JBILNU010000105.1:0-5956 GCA_044374815.1 Flavobacterium sp. | reverse complement strand
ATGAAGAAAAAGCGCGTTATGATGCGGCTTTACGAAGAAAACAATTGAGCTTGGTACTTGCTGGAAAAATGAGCCCGAATGACGCCACCGAATTGAAAGCATTGTTTGTTTAAATAAAAAAAGGTCCAAAAAGTAACACTCTTTGGGCCTTTATTTATTGATTTCTATTTTATCTTTTTAACCAATTCATTGGATTTACGAAAGAAGCATTTTGAGAAATTGTAAACTTTAAAATGGTTTTACCTTCGGCATTGGTTCTAATTTTTCCTAAAGTTTGCTTAGCAGAAACCTTGTCGCCAGCACTTACATTTACAGAACTTAAGTTTTGATATACCGTAAAGAAATCTCCATGCTGTACACACACTAATTTAGTTAATGGAGAGGTTATAATCACTTTAGTCACTTCACCGCCAAAAACGGCACGCGCACTAGATCCTGCTTCGGTGGTGATTTCTACACCACTATTATGAATAGTTAAAGATTTGTAAACTGGGTGGGGCTGATCTCCATACCCTAAAGTAATTGCTCCTTTTTCTACTGGCCAATTCAAACTCCCTTTGTTAGCTTTAAAGTTGTTGGATATCAATTGCCCTTCTGGCGTAAGCATAATCTTGGTTGACTCTTCTATCTTTTTTGTTTCGGCAGCAGTAGTTGTTTTAGGATTCGCTTTTACTTTTGCGGCTGCAGCTTTTTTATTTGCTTCAGCAATTGCATCTCGAATCATTTTCTGAATTTGCGCATCTATTTTTTTGGATTCTTGTTGCTTTTTCTTGATTTCGGCAATGATTTGTTTTTTATCTTTCTTCAGGCTGTTAGCAATTTTTTCTTGCTCTTGTTTTTCTTTTACAAGATCTTGACGCTGTTTTTCTTGCTCTGCTAATAGCTTTTCTTTTTCCGTTTTTTGACCGCTTAATTTTGCATTGTGATCGGCGAGCTGAACTGATTTATCCTTAATTTCATTCCCTTGCATTTTTCTATAGCTAGAATATTGCTTCATGTATTGTAATCTTTTATATGCTTGTAAAAAGTTTTCAGAAGACAATAAAAACATAGCCCGACTTTGTTGCGAACGGCTTTTATATGATTTAACTATCATCTCGGCATAATCTTTTTTAAGTACCACCAAATCTTTTTTTAGTTTATTAATCTCCACCTGATTAATATACATATTGTTGCTAAGCAACTTGGCTTGCTTTTCGGTTGTGTAGATTAATTTTTGTTTTAATCCTATTTTCTCCTTTTGAATTTGCAAAAGTTTGGTCACCGATTTTTCTTTACCACGTACCTCTTGAAGCATGCGCTCTTTTTCTTGAATTTCTTCTTGAATTTTAATTTTTCTTTGTTCTAACTCTTCTTGTGTTAGTTGGCTCCAAGCCAATGTAGATAAGAAGATGAAAAATAATGTAGCTAATTTTTTTTGCATAACTATTAGATCTTTTCGATAAAAATTCTTTCATATCCTTCGGGTACATTGTAGGGAAAAGAAAGTTCTTCATTAATGGAAATATTCTTGTATTCGATATTGATGTTAGTTTTATTTTCTTTTTGTCGGGCATCAATTGCCAAAGATAATGGTAAAATCATTGAGTCATATCTTTTATAATCGGGATATTCAATTTGTAAAGTTCTGTTTTTTAAAGATTGGTTAATTTCTTGTTTTTTTACCAAATAATTATCGCTTTCAAAATAAAATGATTTGTTGGTATAGCTATCCGTATTGGATTCTAACTTGTACAATTTTTCTATAATTGATGCAGCATATTTCCCAGCATGTAAGTCATCTATTGTTTTTCCTAAAAACATATTTTGTAACTTTTGATAATCTAAATCAGTACCTATCCATCTGCTTAACAACGAATAATCTCCTTCAAAATATTTATTGCCAATCTTATCATAATATTGAACAGAACTTGGTGTAATCAAAGCTTTTGCCATTGTAATTCCTAAAACTCGGACACTAATTAAAATCTTTTCATCCTTTTTTATTTTTATTTCAGCCTGAACATTTTGAGCCTGTTTTTCATCTTCATATCGCGCACTTGCCTTTATATACAATGTAGAAAAATCAATTTTATTGTTATCGTAGCTTGTAATGATTTTTTCGGCAGATAAATTAGAACTTGCTTGTCCTTCAGACAAAACCGCTTTGGTTTTGCAGGATGCCAATACAAGTAATAGCACAAGGGCTAGGTATTTTTTCATTTTTTTATTTAAGTTGTAATTTTTGTTTTTCAATTAATGCATTTGCTTTTACAAAATGAGCGTCTTTCTTTTTAAAATCTCCCAATCCGTTATAGGCTTCTCCAAGTTGAAGATTGAAATTAATTTCCAAATTGGGATCGTCAATAATAAAATCAATTCCGGTTTCTAAACTTGCAATGGCTTTTTTATAATTTTTCAATTGATTATTGGCTAATCCATTATAATAATACAATTGCGGTTGAGACGGAAACATTTGCATTTGCTCCTCTGAAGCAGCTTCTAACGCATCAAATTGGGAATTCTCTGTATAGGCTTGCATCAAAAGTAATATGGTTTCCATATCATCGGTTTCCGATTTTAAATGCAATTCATAATAATGAATGGCTCTTTTCCAATCTTTTTTTGTTTGAAAAAACTTTCCTATTTCTTTAGCAACCTTTACCTCTTTATCCTTGCTAAAATAACCTATTGCATGATCTAAATCTTTATCAAATTGGGGATTGTTTTTTGTAAAAATTAAAAATTCATTCAAAATTCGGTGCTTGATTTTAGTATCGATTTTTTCACTTTCCAAAACAATATTCATAGCTTTAACGGCTTTCACCCCGTCATTATTGTTTAAATGAAATTTAAACAAACTCACTTGGGCCCAATCGGAAGTTGGAATTTCTTTTTCTAATTGTTTTGCGATTTCTAAGGCTTTATCCTCTTGATTGCTTTTAGAATAAAGAAAAATCAAGGAAATATAATTGGATTCGTCTTTTGGAAATTGTTTTATTTTACTAATCAAATTGGCTTTTTCTGCGCCTTGATATTTGGCGTCTTGTAAAATTTGTGCTTTATACATTTCTCTTTTATCAGATTTTCCAACCGTTTCATTAAGTTCGTTAATCATATCGAGTGCTTTGTCAAATTGCTGAGTATTCATATACAACGAAACCAAATCTTCTCTATAATCTGCTTTAAACTCGACCAATTTTTGAACAATATTTATAGCCTGATTGTAATCGTGGGTGTCATAACATACATCATACATGCCTACCCAAGCCCATCTGTTTTTAGGATCTATTTGTGTTGCTTTTTCAAAATTATCATAGGCCTCATTGTATTTTTTTTGAAATAAATAATTTTTTCCTAATTCGAAATAAACGACGCCATTTTCTGGCTGAAGTGTCTGGCATTTTTCTAATGATTCAATCGCTTTATCGTAGTTTTCCATTCCTTTTTGCTTCAACGATTCGAAAAAAGAATCTTCAAATTTGTTTTCTGCCAATGCCAACGTATCTTTAGGCTCCTCTTGAGCTAAAAGAAAAGTGGGTGCAAAAAACAAGGCAAAAAGTAAACTATATAAGGCTGATTTTTTCATTTATTTATTCTAATACCGAATAATCTCCAATACTAATGCTGGTGAATTTTCCTTCAAAACTTACGTGATTTCCAATCATAGCATTATCCAAATGGGCATTTTTTATGTGCGAATGGGTTTGAATCAAACTGTTTTTTATGGTACTATCGCTTACATGACATCCGTCTCCTAAAGAAACATTAGGGCCAATAGTTGCATTGGTTAACACCACATTTTTACCAATATAGCAAGGCGGAATAATGGTCGAATTTTCTTGTTTAACATCATAATCAATCAGGTGAATTCCGTCGTTATGCAGAAAATTCAACATTCTATTGTTAGTGTCTACTGTTACATCTTTGTTTCCGCAATCCATCCATTCCTCTACTTTACCTGGTACAAATTTCATGCCTTTTGCCATCATTTGCTTAATACCGTCATTAATTTGGTATTCGCCACCGTGAACAATGTTGTTGTCCAACACTAATTGCAATTCATTTTTTAAAACGGCAACATCTTTGAAATAGTATATTCCGATAACGGCAAGATCTGAAACAAACTCTTTTGGTTTCTCAACCAATTCGATAATTTCGTTATTTTCATTCAAATTGATTACCCCAAAAGCTTCTGGCTGGTCTACTTGTTTTACCCAAATAACGCTGTCGGCAGTTTTATCTAAATCAAAGTCGGCGCGAATTAAAGTATCGGCATAAGCAATCACTGCAGGCCCATTCAAAGAATCTTTAGCACACATAATGGCATGCCCAGTTCCTAAGGCTTCATTTTGATAATAAATAGTTCCTTTGGCCCCTAATTTTTGGGCAATAGCAATTAATTCTTCTTCTACTTTTTTACCAAAACTCTCGTGGATGATAAAAGCAACTTCATCAATGTCTTGGTTTAATACACCAGCAATATCTTCTACCAAACGGTGTACAATTGGTTTTCCGGCAATTGGAATTAATGGTTTTGGGATGGTTAATGTGTGTGGTCTTAATCTTGATCCACGACCTGCCATTGGTACTATTATTTTCATTTTTATGTTATTGTAAGGAACGAAGCAATCGCATCCTCTTGATTATATAATTCTTATTTTACTCCGGTGCTTCCAAAACCGCCTTCGCCTCTTGAGGTTTCTGATAATTCTTGCACTTCCACCCATTCGGCTCTTTCATGTTTGGCGATGATTAATTGTGCAATGCGTTCTCCATTTTCAATTACAAAATCCTCGTTCGATAAATTTACTAAAATTACGCCAATTTCTCCTCGGTAATCAGCATCTACTGTTCCTGGAGAATTCAAAACGGTAATTCCTTTTTTGGCTGCCAAGCCGCTTCTTGGTCGAACTTGTGCCTCATATCCAATTGGAAGTTCAATAAAAAGTCCGGTTTTAACAATGGTTCGTTCTAATGATTTAAGCGTAATTGGTTCCGAAATATTAGCACGCAAATCCATTCCTGCCGAGGCAATAGTCTCGTAGTTTGGTAATTCGTGTTGGGATTTATTTATAATTTTTATGGTCATGATTTAGTCAATGCGAGAAACGAAGCAATCTCATTTCTCTGATTTATTTTTTTCTTTTAATGATTCTTAGTAATGTTTCTTTTTCACTGTAATAAATGAAATACAAAAACACGAAAAGAATTCCGATTTTAATATAATAATTTTCTCTAATGTAAGGGATGTAAAACGAAATAGCAGAAAACAAAATGCTCATAGTTAAATAGCCAAAAATCCGAACTCTATCGTAAGGAATTGGATATTTATTTCTGCCTAAATAATAAGACAAGGCCATCATGCTTCCATAAGCTGCAATAGTTGCTATTGCTGATCCATAATAACCTCCAAAAGGGCCTTTTAAAGGAATTAAAAGATAATTTAGCGCCAAAGTTACAGCGGCGCCAACTAAAGAGATATAAGCCCCTATTTTGGTCTTGTTGGTTAACTTGTACCAAACCGATAAATTGGTGTAAATTCCTAAAAAGAAATTAGCAAAAACAATAAGCGGAACTACTTTCATTGCCGACCAATAGGTTTCGTTATCCAATAAAAGGATTTTTAATAAATCGGCAAAAACAATTACGCATAAGGATATAAACGAGCCAAATATCACGAAATATTTGGTAATGGTTGCATAAGTTTGTGGTGCGTTTTCATTGCTTGCATGGCTAAAGAAAAAAGGTTCGACACCCAGAGTGTAAGCCGTTCTAAATAATACCATGAATAATCCCAACTTATAACAAGCTGAATAAGCTCCAACTTCTGATTTAGCAATATTGGGTGGCAATAATTTTCCTAAAAGGATTTTATCAAAATGTTCGTTGATGGCAAAGGCCAATCCGGCAATTAAAATGGGTATACCATAGTGCATCATGCGTTTCCATAATTCGGGATCCATCTTCCAATTTA
>JBILNU010000017.1:0-21444 GCA_044374815.1 Flavobacterium sp. | reverse complement strand
ATTACCGCCCGAAAAAATTCCGGTATTAGTAAACGAAATAATTTCTACAAAAAGTGTCAAAAATCACGCTATTAGTTCGTTCAAAATGGCCATGATGAACTTTGATCAGAAATTATTTTTAGATACTTATAACAATTTACTTTCCGATAAATCTTTTAGAGAAATATTCTTTGAGGTGTTTATTCCGCTTATGGAGGAAATCGGGTTTTTATGGCAAGCCGAAACCATTAGTCCGGCACATGAACACTTTATTAGCTATTTGATTAAACTAAAATTGTGGGTAAATACTGAAAAAATTCAGAGTAACGAACCAACAAAAAATGATAAAATTTTTGTATTGTATCTTCCTTCAGATGAAGTTCATGAGCTTGGGTTAATGTACCTAAACTATGAATTAATTTTAAGCGGATACAAAACCATCTACCTTGGAGAGAGTGTGCCATTAGACAGTTTGAAAGACATAAAAAAATATTTCAACAACATTGTTTATGTATGCTACAGCACAGTAGAACCTCATAAAGAAATTCTGAGCACTTACGTAAATGATTTAAAAGAAGAAATTTTAATGGACGACTCTAAGGTTTGGTTTATTGGAAGAAATTCCCAAAATATAGACGAAAAATTACGTGATGAAAAAATACGCGTATTTGAAAACATACATGAATTTGTAAATGAAATATAATTCCATTCCCAAAATAAAATGAATAAAGACATCAAAATAATAGGTTCTGGATTTTCTGCATTGGCGGCAAGTTGCTATTTGGCACAACAAGGAAATTCAGTTACTATTTATGAAAAAAATGATACCATCGGTGGGAGAGCAAGACAGCTTAAAAAAGACGGATTTACATTTGATATTGGTCCGACTTGGTACTGGATGCCCGATGTTTTTGAACGTTTTTTTGCTGATTTTGGAAAAAAGCCCTCTGATTATTATGAACTAATTAAGCTTTCACCAGCATACCAAGTATATTTTGGCGAATTGGATTTTGTTACCATTGCCGATAATCTTCCTGAAATAATCGAAACTTTTGAATCAATTGAAAAAGGAAGCGGAGCCAAGTTACAAGCCTTCATGAAAGAAGCACAAAGCAACTACGATATCGCCATTAAAGATTTGGTTTATCGTCCCGGAGTTTCTCCATTAGAATTGGTAACGGTAGAAACCGCGCTTAAAGTGAACCAGTTTTTTGGAAACATTTCGAATGACATACGCAAGCGTTTTAAAAACAAAAAATTAATTCAAATATTGGAATTTCCGGTGTTGTTTTTAGGAGCTAAACCTTCCGATACGCCATCGTTTTATAGCTTCATGAACTTTGCCGATTTTGGCATGGGAACATTTCATCCAAAAAACGGAATGTACTCCGTGATTCTTGCTATGGAGCATTTAGCAAAAGAACTTGGAGTATCCATTCAAACCAACTCAACTATTGAAAAAATAGAAGTCGATAATGGTAAAGCTGTTGGAATTATCGTTAATGGCGAATTTATTCCTGCTGATATCGTGCTTTCGGGAGCTGATTACCACCACTCTGAAACCTTGTTGGATGCAAAACACCGCGCTTATTCTGAAAAATATTGGGAAAAGAAAACATTTGCACCATCCTCACTCCTATTTTATGTTGGTTTAGACAAAAAAGTAGCCAATGTAGAACACCATTCCTTATTTTTTGATGTAGATTTTGATGTGCATGCTAAAGATATATATGACACCCCAAGATGGCCAGACGAGCCCTTATTTTATGCTAGCTTTCCATCAAAAACCGACACGAATTCGGCTCCAGCCGGAAAAGAAGCAGCTATATTTTTAATTCCACTTGCTCCAGGGTTAGACGATACTCCTGAATTGAGGAAAAAATATTTTGATAAAATTATTTCCCGTTTGGAAAAATTAACGAAGCAGGAAATAAAAAATAATATTATATTTATCGAATCTTTTTGCGTTAATGATTTTATAAAGGACTATAATTCATACAAAGGAAATGCCTACGGAATGGCAAATACGCTATTGCAAACCGCATTTTTAAGACCAAAATTAAAAAGTAAAAAGGTAGAAAGCCTCTATTTTACAGGGCAATTAACCGTGCCAGGACCAGGTGTTCCTCCGGCCTTAATTTCAGGTAAATTGGTAGCCGATTTAATTAAAAAACAGCCCTAAATTATTGAACACTATGAAATCTTTATTTGATACCGTATCATTTGAATGCAGTAAAAATGTAACTCGTGCCTACAGTACTTCTTTTTCATCTGCAGTAAAAATGCTTGCTCCAACAATACGGCAAGATATTTATAACATCTATGGGTTTGTAAGATTTGCAGATGAAATTGTAGATTCTTTTCACGACTACAACAAAGAAGAATTGTTTGATTTATTCGAAAAAGATTTGGCTGCCGCATTGGAAAACAAAATTAGTTTGAATCCGATATTGAATTCGTTCCAACATACTGTTCACAAATTTCAAATTCCGGAAGATTTAATTTCGGCTTTCATGAAAAGTATGAAAATGGATTTGGTAAAAACCAAATACCATACCGATGCCGAATACAAAGAATACATATATGGCTCTGCTGATGTAGTGGGTTTAATGTGCTTAAAAGTATTTGTTAATGGTGACGATAAAAAATACCTAGATTTAAAAGAACCAGCAATGCGATTGGGATCTGCTTTCCAAAAAGTGAATTTTTTACGTGACCTAAAAGCCGATTATGAAGATTTAAGCCGTACGTATTTTCCAAATACCGATTTGAGAAAATTAGACGAAATATCTAAAAATCAAATTATCGCCGAAATTGAAGCCGACTTTGAGGCCAGTTACCAAGGAATAATAAACCTTCCAATGGAAGCGAAGTTTGGTGTTTACACTGCATATATCTATTACAAAAAATTACTTTCTAAGTTAAAAAAAACACCTTCAGCAGAAATAAAAAACACGCGTATTCGCGTTTCTGACTACCAAAAAATGCAATTATTTGCAAAATGTTATTTCAATTATAAATTAAACGCCATTTAATAAATAGCCTCATGATACTTCAAATAGTAGTTTTCATCGCAACCTTTTGTATAATGGAATTCATGGCTTGGTTCAGCCATAAATATATTATGCACGGATTTTTATGGGTACTTCATGCCGATCACCACAAGAAAGACCACGATTCATGGTTTGAACGCAACGATGCTTTCTTCCTTTTTTATGCCGTGGTAAGTGTAGGTTGTTTTTTACTTTGGCAAAAAGGTATTTTTGAACTTGGAATTGCAGTGGGCTTAGGAATTTTTGCTTATGGATTAGCTTATTTTATGGTGCATGATATTTTCATTCACCAACGATTTAAACTTTTTAGAAATGCAGACAATAGATATTCACGCGCGGTACGAAGAGCACATAAAATGCACCACAAACACATTGGAAAAGAAGATGGTGAATGTTTTGGAATGCTGGTAGTGCCTTTTAAATACTTCAAAAAATAAAAAAATCCCGATTTGAAATCGGGATTTTTAATTAAATAGTGTTTTACTTTTTTCCGAGCTTTTTTAACACAGAACCTCCGGGCAATTTCATTTTATCGGTTAAAGCAGAAATTTCATTTAAGTTGATTGCACCAGTAATCGACATCAATACACTTTCTTCTTTTCCAGCGCCGTCCATAAACAGCAACAACTCTTTCACTTCACTTTCAGTTGCACCTGGTTTTACATAAATTTTTACATTTTTTCCAGCTTCATTTAATCGCATCAACTCATTCAAACCGGCTGTTTTAGAATAATTATCCGCATCCGCTTTCATGTCACTGCTTTTTTTATTATTGGAAGTAACAAAAACTTTTAAATCGTCTAATTTTTTTATCAGGTTGATGTATTGCTGTGTTTCTTTATCATTTGCATTGACATTACTTAACAATGAAAACATCTTTTTATTCACCAAGATAGCGCTTACATCTTCTTGATTTTCGTATTTATCAAATAACGATTGCGCAAAAAGAGTATTCGAAAAAAATACTAAAACGAAAACTATTATTCTATTTATCACCATGATTTCTATTGGTTAAATTAAAAAAACAACTAATTGAATCATCCAAAAGTACAGAATCTTGAAGAAGGTTATAACAAAAAAAGGTTAAAGTTTGAAATTCAAACCCAATTTGAAATTTCTGCCGCGAGTTGAATAGCCGCTATTTTCAATAAAATCTTGATTAAATATATTGGTAACATTTCCAAAAACACTAAATCTATTAGAAATAACTTCAAATTTAACTAAGGCATTCACTAATTGGTAGGAACCCAATTTTGCAGGAACAACTTCATATAAATTTCCATCATAAAAAGTATCATTTCTAGAGCCCACAAATTGATAATTGGCATTAAAAAATAATCTCTTAGTTGCCGAAAAATCTATAGATGCATTTAATTTATGCTTCGGAATCAATCGATTTAAAGCGTCATCTACTTGAGTGAACGTATAATTTACATTGCAGTTTATTTTAGAATTCAAATCATAGAGCAAGGTCGTTTCTAGTCCTTTTGCCTTAAATAACCCCTCAATATTTGCATAATGGTAGGTAGCATCAAAGCCAATGGAATTATTTTGCGCTCTATAAAAACCAACAGCATTAAAAGTTAATTTGTTTTTTAAGAGTGATAGCTCCAATCCCGATTCTAGTGTTATATTATCTTCTGGACGTAAAGTTTTTGTTCCATATTGTGAGTACAATTGATACAAACTTGGTGTAACATAAGCAGTAGAAACGGAAGACAAAATCTTAAATGGAAAATTGGTTTTGAAATTATAAGACGGATTGAAATTAAAAATTACATTATTTCCATATTCACTGTGCTGATTAAAGCGAGCGCCCAAATTAATATTCAAACCCGTTTCTGAATTAAACACCGAACTAAAATAAGCATCCAAAATAGTAAAATGAGTAGCTTTTCGATCGATAAATTCATATGGTGTGCTGCTATTCATATCAAAAAATTGATAACTGACTCCCGTAATCAAAAGCAACTTCGAACTGAATTTATATCGATTAAAGGCATCTACCGAAGCACTTCTCGAATCATAATGTGAAAAATCCATGTCGTTGGTCCAGCTATTGAACTCTTGATAGTTGCGTTGAATATTGCTAAAACTAGAATTCAAATTAAACTCTCCTTTTGCATAATTAAATTTGGGTGAAAACCCAAAACGCAGTTGTTCGGTTTTGGATTTATTTAAATTGGTATCATTCAAACCGGTGTTATCAAACTGAAAATCATAATCATTATATACTTTATCAAACGTTCCGAAGAAATTTAAAGTCAATTTATCAGAGGCTTTGATTCCAATTTTTGACAAATAATTAATTCTTGAAAATCGGTCTTTATCATAATTTGAATCGGTACTGGGCTCAGCAATTTGCGACATTCCATTGGTTTCAGTGCTGTTCAAAGAAGCTAAATAACTGACTTTTTTAACGGTTCCGTTTACCGAAAACCCTTGATTAAAATCTTGTCCGTTGTAATTAACATTGCTTGCCGTGTTATTAGAACCAATGCTGGAATAGTAGTTGCCTTCAATGTTTTTTTTGCTCGATTTTTTTAAAGTAATATTGATCACAGCCGTAGCCGCACCCGAACCATACAGGGTACTTGCAGCTCCTTTCATGATTTCGATACTCTCAATTTGTTCAACCGGAAGCAAACGCAAATCATACTCAAAGCTAATACCGGAGGCATCTGTAACCGGATTTCCATCAATAACAATTAAAACTTGTTGGTTTTTTCCTCCTCGAATGTAGTAGCCAAGGTTCTTTCCGTTGGCCGATTGGGATCCATTTATTTCAACTCCGGTAACCGAATTCAGAATTGAAGCCAGGGTTTCACCTGATTTTTTTTGGAGTTCAGCAGCTGAAATTTTTGCAATTACCTTTCCTGATTTTTCTTTACTCAGAGGAAATTTGGTGTCGGAAAACACAACTTCATCCAGTTGTTTTACCTTAACGGAATCGTTTACTTGGGCATAGCCACAATTGGTCGCCAATGCGAATAATGCACTGATGCGAATGAAAATTTTGTTCATTTTTTGGTTAGTACTAATTTACTAATAATGGGAGAAAAGCACAGAATTACCCATACCCAAACCTTTTTTCCCGAAAGTTTGATACTCAATGTAAATGGCAGGTCTCCTGGCTCGCGTCTTGTTGTTGGCCTTCCCATTCGCCGTGACGAAAAGTGACATCGTAGTTAACAACAAGCTTTATAGCATACAGTTGCGGGTACAGCGTAAGATTTTTGATTTTTGAAGTTGATTTAGATTTTTTACATCCGAAATCGTTTATCGTAACTCTTCAAGCTTCAATTACTTCCTTCCCTTTTAATGCTCCTTTGAAAATGATCAAAGTCACAACCAAAATACAGTGCAAATGTAGTGTAATTTCTTATTTGCTTATGCTTTTATTGAAACATTGTTTTACTTTTGCAAAAAATAATTTCATGTCTCAATTTATCAAATCCATTATATTGGCGCTGTTGTTACTTCCTTTTACTCAATGCAAAAAGGATACTGTAGGGCAACAAAAAAGTATTTCGAAAAACGAAATTCACTATGCCAAAGGATTTGCACTCATAAATCACCCTGGTTATTCGGTTGTTACCGTTACCAATCCTTGGCCAAAAGCCGATAAAACCTACACTTACATTTTACAAGAAAAAAACGAAAGTATTCCGGATAGTTTGAAACACTACCCTACTATTCCTGTTCCAATAAAAAGTATTGTTTTGACTTCTACCACACACATTCCGTCACTTGAAATGCTTGGTGTAGCACAAACTTTAATTGGTTTTCCGAATTTGAATTACATTTCATCAGAGAAAGTTCGCGCATTAGTTGAGGCGAAAAAAGTAAAAGAATTGGGTTCCAATCAAGATTTAAATACCGAAGTCATCCTTGATTTACAACCTAATGTGATCATCGGATACGGATTAGACAACAACAATCCTACTTTGGATAACCTACAAAAAAATGGCCTAAAAGTTTTATTTAATGGCGACTGGAACGAGCAAACACCACTTGGAAAGGCCGAATGGATTAAATTTTTTGGCGCTTTATATGGCAAACAAAATAAAGCCAATCAATTATTTTCTAAAATTGAAAAAGACTATTTGAAAACCTTAGAAATTGCAAAAAAAGCCAGTCATCATCCTTCTATTTTAGCCGGAGACATGTATGAAGACAAGTGGTATTTACCGCAAGGGAGCAGTTGGGGTTGCCAATTATTAAAAGAAGCACAAGGGGACTATTTATGGGCTGAAACTTCAGGAACTGGTAGTCTTTCCTTATCGTTTGAAACCGTATTGGAAAAAGGTAAAAATGCCGATTTATGGATTACTTCGGGTCAATTTGGTTCGCTTAAAGAAATGCTAGCGGCCAATCCGCATTATGCTCAATTTAAAGCTTTTCAAAATAAAAATGTTTTTTCATTTAATGCCAAAAAAGGAAAAACGGGAGGTGTTTTATATTATGAATTGGCTCCAAATAGACCGGATATCGTTTTGAAAGATATTGTAAAAATTCTACATCCCGAATTATTACCAACCTACCACCCTTTCTTTTTTGAAAAGTTAAAATAAAACACAATCTTTGTACTTCACAAGTACAAAATGGTTGCAACCCGAAATACATTATTTTTTTCACTTTTATCACTGCTATTGCTACTGGCTTTGGTCTTGAATATTTCTTTGGGACAAGTAGCTATTCCGTTTAAAGAAGTGATCAAAAGTTTGTTTGGGTCCACTGCCAGTAAAGACACATGGGAGTACATCATTATCAATTTTCGATTACCTAAAGCAATTACAGCAATATTAGTAGGTATTGGATTGTCAATCAGTGGTTTGTTGATGCAAACTTTATTTAGAAATCCGCTTGCTGGACCTTATGTTTTAGGCTTGAGTTCGGGGTCTAGCTTGGGTGTTTCCTTTGTGATATTAGGAGCAGGAATTTTACCTGGAATATTGTCAACTTTTTTAATTTCTTCTTACGGAATTATTTTAGCCTCCTGCCTAGGAAGTTTTTCGGTATTACTTTTAGTCTTATTAATTTCCAAATATTTAAGAGACACCATGACCATTTTAATTGCCGGATTGATGTTTAGCAGTTTTGCAAGCGCTATTGTATCGGTGTTGTCGTATTTTAGTTCTGCTGAAAAATTACAGAAATTCACTTTCTGGAGTATGGGCAGCATCGGAAACTTATCATGGCAAAACATCACCTTATTAGCGTTTGCGGTTGTAATCGGATTACTATTGAGCTTGTTTTCATTAAAAGCTTTAGACGCATTGCTCTTAGGCGAAAATTATGCGAAAAGCTTGGGATTAGACCTAAAAAAATCAAGACGTATCATCATATTAGCAACCAGTATATTAGCTGGAAGCATCACAGCATTTGCAGGTCCTATTGCTTTTGTAGGATTGGCTGTACCGCATTTGTCAAAATTGCTTTTTCAAACAAGTAACCATCGTATTTTGTTTTGTAGCACCTTATTTATCGGCGCTATCATCATGCTTTTTTGTGATTTGGTTTCACAAATGCCAGGGTTTGATTTCACACTTCCAATAAATGCAATCACCTCTATTGTTGGTGCTCCCGTGGTGATTTGGTTATTGGTTCGAAAAAACAGATTGGTATAAAATTGAAATTATGGGCGATACTAAATACCTACTCTCCACTTGCAATCTCTCGATTGGATACAAATCCAAATCGAAGGTAGATGTTATTGCCTCAGACATCAATTTGAATTTAGAATCAGGTAAATTAATCTCATTAATTGGCGAAAACGGAATAGGAAAATCTACTCTTTTAAGAACACTTTCAGGTCTTAAAAAACCATTAGAAGGCGCTGTTTTATTGAATTCAAAAGACTTAAAAGAATACGATCAAATCGATTTAGCGCAGAATTTAAGTTTGGTATTAACCGAAAAACTACCTCCAAGTAATCTAACCGTTTTTGAATTAATTGCATTAGGAAGACAGCCCTACACAAACTGGATTGGTAAATTAACGGAAACCGATTTGGAGCAAATAAATCAAGCTATTACCCTAACTCAAATAGAACATTTGGCTCAAAAAAAATATTACGAAATTAGCGATGGTGAATTTCAAAATGTATTAGTAGCCAAAGCTTTAGCACAAGATACTTCAATTATCATTTTAGATGAACCTTCCACGCATTTGGACTTATTTCACAAAGTAGCGTTATTCAAATTACTTAAAAAACTTGCATCCGAATCAAAGAAATGCATCCTATTTTCAACGCACGATATTGATTTGGCGATTCAATTATCTGACGAAATGATTGTAATGACAGCTGAAAAGGTAGTTCAAGACCAACCGTGTAATTTAATTTCTAAAGGAGTTTTCGACCGCTTATTCAAGGACGAAAACATAAAATTTGACAGTGAAAAAGGTCGGTTTGTGATTCGGTAGTTTGTTAGTCAATAACTATCTTTTTAACAACTTTGCTTTCGTTTACATAAAATTCAAAATAATAAATACCCGGTTTTAATTCGGATACATCCAATTTGTTTTCAGTTGTTTTTTTGTTTAAAATAATTCTTCCAAAAACATCATATACAACAACTTGTGTATTTTCACCTAAATCTTTAAAGTAAATAAAGCCTTTCGCTGGATTAGGATAAATTACACCCTCATTTTTCTTTTGATCATTAACAGAAAGCAGATTACAAAAGTCAAAAACATCAAATATTGGCAAAGCGGAATTGCCAGTTGAAAAATTAAAAAAGCTCAAGTTCTCATAAGAAGAACCTTGCCCCCATTTATCACAAAAAGTAGAGGATATCCATCCGGGCTCCCAATAAAGCACTCCTTTACCACCGGCGTTATAAACTGTGGTCACTATGTCATTAAAAAACTGTTTTTGTCCGGTTGGAGTTATTGGATAACTAAAATTACCATTTGTATTGATAAAATTAGAATAGCTGTCTGAATTTCCTGTGGTCCAAAGCAAGCCCGTTTCAAAGAGCATGATATCTTTATTGTAGGTAGTCCTCAATGAACTTACCAAATTTCCTAATTGCGTTAGTGAGGTGTAATTAGAGAAAAAAGGATAAAAAGAAACTCCAATAATATCATAATTTGTAATACCCTGACTTGTAAAAAGTCCGGCTAACCAAGAAGCAGTGCTGTCTGTAAAATGAAGCGCTTTTTTTATTGTTGTATTATTTGAAGCATTGAAATCGGTTACTGCCGTTAGAGCACTATTAAATTTATTAGCATCTTCGGGCCAAGTCCAACCATTAGTAGTACTAGTATCATCTACAAAACCCCATGTAGTTTCATTTCCAATTGCAACAACATCTGGGGTAACGTTATTGTTTTTCAACGTCTGCAACACCGAAAAAGTATAGTTGTAAATGGCATTTTGAAGAGCAGCACCACTGAGCCCATTCCACGCCTGTGGCTTTTTTTGGGTATTGGGATCGTTAAAATAATCGCCATAATGAATGGCCAAATTTAATTTCATTCCGTTTGCTTTAGCACTTGTAAATCCGGAGATCACGTCATTAATATCATTTGCAGAAATGGCATTACCACAAGAACTAGTGACATTTTGAGGTGTATGAAACAAACGCATCCGAATCATATTTGCTCCTTTTTGAGCAAATAAAGCATACGGATTTACGATGTTATTGTTAGAATCCCGGTACACCCCACCATTAGACAGCACCGCGTTCGTATAGGATAAATCTGCTCCAATAGTAAAGCATTGCGCTTGCAACCCGGCAGAAAAAATCAAGAATAATACAACTATTTTTTTCATCTTATAAATTAATTTGTCTTTTAGCTTCTCCCACTACAAATGCCACCGAATTGGCAATATTATAACTCCGAATCAAACTCGACATTGGTATTGTTAAATGGTTCTCAAAAAGCGCCAAAACTTCCTGACTCAAACCTACGCTTTCTTTTCCAAAAACCAACCAATCGCCGTCTTGAAATTGTGCCTCATAAATCGATTTTTCCGCGTGTGAACTCATTAAAAACACACGCGATTTATCTTTTATTTCAAGCATCCATTCTGCTACATTTTGGTATTCGGTCACATCCAAATGTACCCAATAATCCAAACCCGATCGTTTTAAATTCTTGTCATTTATTTCAAATCCAAAAGGATGAATTAAATGCAATTTACTTTCAGTACCCACACATAACCGACCTATATTTCCGGTGTTATTGGGGATTTCGGGTTCCACTAAAACAATATTCAACATATGTTAGATTTTTAGACAACTTAGATTGTTAGATTATTTATACTGCTAGATTTTCCATTTTAAGAACTTCTCCTGCTTGTAAATTATTTAAAAAAATAGCTCCTACCCGAATTCGAACCAATCGCAACGTAGGAAATCCGACAGCGGAAGTCATTTTTCGAACCTGACGAAATTTACCTTCGGTGAGCGTAATTGTTAACCATGAAGTTGGACCATGTCGCTCGTCACGTATTTTTTTTCCACGTTCACCAAATTCAGGAATCGAATTTAAAATTGCAGCTTGGCATTTTCTGGTTTGGTATTTTTTACCATTAAATCCAATTAACACTCCCGCCTTCAGTTTTTCAATTGCTTCTTGGTTGATGATGCCATCCACTTGAACATAATATTCTTTTTCCACTTTTTTACTCCTAACTACTTCACTCATCATACCATCGGTGGTTAGTAATAACAATCCTTCTGAATCTTCGTCCAAACGACCAATAGCCATTGTACCAGAAGGAAAATCATACAAATCACCAAGCAATTTTTTCTTTCGTTTTAACTCATAAATAAACTGAGATAAATACCCGTAAGGTTTATGAATTAAGAAATGTTGGTGATTTGACATGAAAACAATTTTGACAAAAATAGTATTAATCTTGTAATGAATTAGTACTATTTTTAGTATATTTACATACTTATATGTTTTAAAAATGACTCCAATTATTTCTTTTTTAGTAATATTTATTTTTTCGTTAGCCCTCGGATTGGTTTTGGGTAAATTCCTTTTTAATGCCAACACCAAATCTGAAAAAGCAGCATTAGAAGAAAAAATAAGTGGTTTGCTGGCTCAAATCAATCAATTGAAAGAACAATTTCAATTGGAACGCTCGCAGTTTGAAAAACAATTAGAAATCACTAACGAAGATAAAGAAAAGATTCGTGCTGAAAAAGATGCTTTTGCGATTCAATTATCTAAAAAAGAAACCGATTTTGAAAATCTTTGGGAACGCAACAAAGAACAAAAACAGGAAGTGGAACAGCTTCAAGAAAAATTCACCAAAGAATTTGAAAATTTAGCCAATAAAATTTTAGAAGAAAAAACTTCAAAATTCACCGAACAAAACAAAGAGAATTTAGTGAATCTTTTAAATCCGTTGCAAGAGAAAATTCAGCTTTTTGAGAAAAAAGTCGAAGATACCCACAAAGAAAGCATCGATTATCATGCCGCTCTACGCCAACAGATTGTAGGCTTAACCGCCATGAATGAACAAATGAGTAAAGAAACGCTCAATCTAACCAAAGCCCTGAAAGGCGATAGCAAAATGCAAGGAAATTGGGGAGAACTCATCTTAGAACGCGTACTTGAAAAATCGGGTTTGGAGAAAGACCGCGAGTATTTTGTGCAAGCCAGCTTTGTTAATGAAGAAGGCAATCGAGTGTTTCCCGATGTTGTGATTAACTTACCGGATGGCAAAAAAATGATTGTTGATTCCAAAGTAACTTTAACATCCTACGAGCGCTATATTAATGAAGACGATGACAATTTAAAAGCACAACATTTAAAAGATCACGTTCTTTCCATAAACCGCCATGTCGAGCAATTGAGCAATAAAAACTATCAAGATCTGTATGAAATAGAAAGTCCCGATTTTGTTTTGTTATTTATTCCAATTGAATCGGCTTTTGCCATTGCCTTAAATGAAGATACCAATTTATACAATAAAGCCTTCGAGAAAAATATCGTGATCGTAACTCCTTCTACACTTTTGGCCACTTTACGAACCATTGACAGCATGTGGACCAACCAAAAGCAACAAGAAAACGCCTTAGAAATTGCGCGTCAAGCCGGTGCATTGTATGATAAATTCCATGGTTTATGGACTGATTTAATTACCGTTGGAAAAAAATTAGACGATGCCAAATCGGGTTATTCGGATGCGATGAATAAATTAATTGATGGATCGGGGAATTTAATTAACCGCGTTGAGAACCTCAAAAAGATGGGGGCTAAAGCCAAAAAATCACTTCCCGATAACATAATTTCAAGAGCCGAAAATCAGGATTTATTATAAAGTTAAATTTAATAATCAATAAACACTTCAAAAAATTGATAATAATAATTTAATATTCATCTAATCAGTATGAAATATTTATTATACATTTGACTTGAATATTATATTTTATGAAGAATAAATACACTTTATTAGTTTTTACACTTATTACAATTATTATTTTGATTTCTTGTTCAAAATCAGATCAAGAACAATATGTAGATCTACCTCAAGTTTCGGTTAACCTAGCGACAGTTCCTTATCCAAAGTTATCTGATTATCATTTTTTTGAAGGCCCTATGAAAGATCAAAAACCAGCTGCTGGGGTTTTGATATATGAACCTGCCTCTTCATTATTTACAGATTATGCTCACAAAAAAAGATTTATTTGGTTACCAAAAGATACGAAAGCCACCTATGAAGGTGATGATAAAGTTTTAAATCTACCTGTTGGTTCAGCGATAATTAAAAATTTTTATTACGATAATGTTCAAAATACAACGCCAATTGGTTCAACTAGAATTATTGAAACTAGAATTATGATTCGAAAAGCTACTGGCTGGATTTTCGCTGAATATGTTTGGAATGCAGCTCAAACAGAGGCATATTTAGACATGACAGGAAGTAATACTACAATTGAATGGAAAGACAATAACAATATTACCCATGTAGTAGATAGTTATAGAATTCCTTCTGATCAACAATGTATGACTTGTCATAAATTTAATGAACAGCCAATTCCAATTGGAATTAAACCTCAAAACTTAAATTACAATTTTTCTTTTTCATCAGGAATAAAAAATCAATTAGCTAAATGGATTGAAGTTGGTTATTTAGAAAACAATTTACCAACAACAATTTCTTCTACAGTAAATTATGAAGACACAACAAAACCCTTAGATTTAAGAGTAAGATCCTATTTAGATATAAACTGCGCCCATTGCCATCAAACAAATAGTCATTGCGATTATAGACCTATGCGATTTGCATTTAGTGAAACAACAAACATAACTAATATGGGTGTATGTGTTAGCACACAAGACATGGCTGATTTTCCACCAGCTTTAGGAAAAATTGTGAACCCAAACAACATCAATAGATCTATGATGTATTATAGATTAAATACTGATAATGAAAGTTACAGAATGCCACTGCTTGGAAGAACTGAAATACATGCAGAAGGAGTTGCATTAATTGAACAATGGATTAACTCATTATCTCCATGTCCATAATAAATATTAATAAATAAATAAATAAATATCTAAACAAATGAAAAAAATTATTTTAATTATAAGCCTTTGCCTTTTTTCTAGTGGGTCATTTGCACAAGATACTTGTGCCTCTGCATTACCAATTAGTGCAGGATTACACATAGTCGACGCTGTGAATGGGTTAGATGTACCTACACCAATTTGCGCAAATAATGGAGTAATAGCAGGAACAAATGGAAAAGGAGAATGGTATGCTTATACACCAACACAAAATTACACAGTAACAATATCAACAGATATTACACAAAATACACCAAGGGTTGACACCAGATTGCATGTCTACACTGGAACATGTGGAAATTTAATATGTACTGACGGAGATGATGACTCTGGGGCAAGTTATTCATCTGTTGCAACTTTTAATGTTACAGCAGGTACAACCTACACAATTGCCTTTGATAACAGATGGACTTCGAATGGTTTTACTTTTCAATTAATTGAAAATCCATTAGTTATTCCAACTCCTCAAAGAATTACTTATACTACACAAAATATTGCAACTATCAATAGTTCCTTTAATTTGTGTGTAGTAGACATGAATGGTGACAGAAAAGATGACATTGCAGGTGTAAGTGCTAATAACCTTAGAATTCACTTCCAAGGAACAGGTGGAACATTTACGAATACAGACTTCCCAATTACTGGTACAAGTAACATGCCTTCTTGGAGCTTGGCAGCAGGTGATTATAATAAAGACGGTTATAACGACTTAATTTTAGGCGGAGGAAGCGCTGTTACTTTTTGGAAATCAAATAGTACCGGTACTGCCTATACAAATGAAACTTTTTCACAGTATGTTTTTTGTCAAAGAACCAACTTTGTAGATTTAAATAACGATGGAAATTTAGATGCATTTTCATGCCATGATGTTGATCCAAATGTTTATTTCATGAATAATGGATCTGGTCAATTAACATTTTACCAATCTGGTATAACTCCTGGTGCAACTACTATGGGTATTCATCCAGAAGGAGGAAATTATGGTTCTATTTTTGTTGACTACGATAATGATGGAGATCAAGATTTGTTTATTGCTAAATGTCGTGGTGGATCTGGAACAGCAAAGTTTAACGAATTGCATAAAAACAATGGTGACGGAACATTTACCGATGTATCTGTTGGAGCTAATCTTTATGATCCTGTTCAAACATGGTCTTCTGCATGGGCTGACTTTGATAATGATGGTGATTTAGATGTTGTAGTTGGTGCTAGTTCAACAACAGATGGAAGTCATAAATATATGAGAAACAATGGTGATTCAACTTTTACAGATATTACATCTGGTTCTGGCTGGGACACGAATACTAGTACTAATATTGAGCATATTGCACATGACTTTGATAATGATGGTTTTGTTGATGTAATAGGTGGCGGCAACAAAATCATGTTTAATTTAGGTAATGGTACATTTGCACCTGCTAACTACAGCGGTATTGCTGTTGGAGGTATTGGTGATTTAAACGATGATGGCTTTTTAGACTTCTTAAACGGAAGTACTATCAGGTATGCTGTTCCTAACACAAATAATTGGAAAAAAATAGCGCTTAAAGGAGTAACTAGCAATAGCTATGGCATTGGTGCAAGAGTTGAACTATATGGTGCTTGGGGTAAACAAATTAGAGAAATTCACAGTGGGGATGGATTCAAATACATGAGTTCTTTAAATGCTCATTTTGGTATTGGTTCACAAACTTCAATCACAAAAATTATAATTAAATGGCCATCTGGAATCATTGACACCATAAATAATCCAACAATAAACAATACTACTTTGGTTGTTGAAGGTTCAACATTGACGCTTGAGGATTATACTAATTCTGAATTTAGCTTGTATCCTATTCCTGCTAAAAATGTATTAAATATTAAAACTAATAATGAGATTACTTTGAAATTAGCTAAAGTATTTGATTTGAATGGTAAACAAGTATTTGAAAGCAACCTTACTACAAATCAAATTCCTACAGAAAGTTTAAGTAAAGGAACCTACATTTTACTATTACGCGATGCAAATAATAAAGACTACAGTCAAAAATTCATAAAAGAATAAATTTTAAAAAGGTCCGAATCAATTTGGACCTTTTTTTATTGGCAAAATAGTAAAGTACTTCTTTAGGTAAATTACAATTTAAAATCATAATCCTTGTTTTGCTCCGCTGTAATTGACAAAGATGGAAATTACATTTTAAACTTGGGTGAATTTGGCAAACAACATATTTGGGAGGATGTAATTGAACTTACAAAATAACTTTTTAAAAGCATTGAATAAACCATTGAAAAACACTCCTTAGAGCCCAAACACCCAATAAATATATAGTGAAAAACTAACAGGACATAAAGACATTAGAACCATTTAGGTAAACAATTAGTCCTTTAGATAAATTATAAAAAAAAACTACCTTTGAAATAAGTTAAATAAAATGACAACAAAAAAACTCGCATTGCGTATTTTTATGTTGCAAAAAGTAAAGTAATAGAAATCCGGCTATTTATTTATGGCTGCGTTTATATTAGTTATGCGGCAGCTTAAAAGAAACCGTACACTAATTGAAACCAAAATATTATTCTTATATAAATTTTAAAAATGAAAAATAAATACACTTTTTTGCAAACAATTGGTTTTGCCTTGCTGAACCTATTTAGCTTTTCGTTAATAGCACAACGTACTCCAATTGGAAACCTTTTGGTAGAGGGTGTGGGAGAAATTCCTTCTTCTGTTTCGGAAAAGTTGGAGCAATATCAAAACATCAGAAGTGCAAATTTTGCCGATTGGGATGCTTCGGGCAAGGGACTTTATATCACTACACGCTTTGCCGATGTGGCACAAATACACAACGTAAGTAAGGCGGGGGCATATCGGGAGCAAATTACTTTTTTTAAAGAACCTGTTACCAGCGTTTCCACTTGCCCCAATCCTGTAAAAAACGGCTTTCTTTACAGTAGGGATATTGGTGGTAATGAGCAGTTTCAAATCTATTATTGGGATAGAAACTACGGTATATCTACGCTTTTGACTGATGGAAAAAGTCGAAATGGAAGCTACCTATGGAATAAAAAGGGTGATAAAATAGCATATACCTCTACCAAACGAACTGGAAAGGATTTGGATTTTTATATTGTGCCACTGAATAATCTATCTGATACCAAATTGATTTTAGAAAATAAAGGTGGTGGCTGGAATATTGCAGACTGGAGCCAAGACGAAAGTCTTATGATTGTCACAAACTATACTTCAATTAATGAGGTGAAAGCATATTTATTGGACATCGCCTCTGGTAAATTAGAGGAAATCAATCCAACTGACAAACAAATTTCATACGGTAATTTTAAATTTTCAAAAGACGGCAAAGGAATTTTCTTTACTTCTGATGAAGATACAGAATTTAAGACTTTACGATATTGTGATTTAGCGACAAAAAAAATGTCGAAAATTATTGATATTAATAATGATGTAGTTATCATGGAACTTTCGGAAAATGGTTCAAAACTCGCCTTTGCTATAAATGAAGGCGGTTATTCTAAATCTTACTTGATGGATACTAAAACTCAAAAATATTTCCCTCTAAATTTAGGATCGCCAGGTGTAATTTCTCAAATGAAATTCAACAAGGACAACAATCTAATTGCTTTTAGCTTATCAACACCAAGTCAAACTTCTGAAGTGTATGTTCACGATTTGAAAACCAACAAAACAGAACGATGGACTTATAGCGAAACTGGGGGTTTGAACACCGCTAATTTTAGCCCAGCAAAATTGATAGAATATTCAACTTTTGACAAGGACGAGCAAACTGGCAAGACTCGAATGATTCCCTCTTTTCTTATAACCCCTAAAAATGCAAGTAGAAAACTGCCTGTTCTTATAAGTATTCATGGAGGTCCAGAAAGTCAATCAACAGCTAGTTTCAATGCCTTTAATCAATATTGGGCAAACGAGTTGGGTATTGCCATTTTGGTTCCAAATGTTCGGGGTTCATCAGGTTATGGAAAAACCTATTTAAAATTAGATAATGCTATGTTACGTGAAAATTCAGTTAAAGACATCGGGGCTTTGCTCGACTGGATCGCCACTCAGCCCAATTTAGATTCTTCACGAGTAGCTGTAATTGGTGGTAGTTATGGAGGTTATATGAGCCTGGCCTGTATGACAAACTACAACGATAGGCTAAAATGCGGAATAGACTTATTTGGCATTTCCAATTTTGTTTCCTTCTTAAAAAATACTTCTGCTTATCGGGCAGACTTGCGTAGAGCAGAATACGGTGATGAGCGCGATCCCAAAATGGCGGAACATTTTCAAAAAATCAGTCCCTTAACCAATATCAAAAACATTACCAAGCCGATGTTTATATATCAAGGCGAAAACGACCCTCGTGTTCCTTTATCTGAATCTGAACAAATGGTGGAAGCTTTGAAGCAAAATGGGGTACCTGTGTGCTATGTTAGAGCAAAAGACGAAGGGCATGGAATTGCAAAAAAAGCAAATCGTGATTATACCTACTCATCAATTTCTTGGTTTTTGAAGAAGTATTTGGTTGGGGAGTAAATCTTCTGTTAGACGAAAAAGCCGACTGCATAACATGGTTTTTTTTGCGAAAATGGGTCTTGAGATTTATCAGGAATGGGAAATGTCTTTAATTAAAATTTTTATTTATTTTTGTTATGTAAGTGCAAAAAAGCATTAGATCTAAAGTGGAAAATATAATAAATGTAAGACCTAAATAAATTCCTACACTTGCAAATAATATAAATGAGCTTATAGTTTATCAAAAAAATGGATTGATTATTCCTAGCGGTTCTTTCAAAAATAACTTGACCACTTACTATTAAATGTCTCGTTAATTTATGAAAATATTAGCCAAATTGGAAAAGTCAAAGAAACTAAACAATAAATAGTTAATGAAGGCAATCAACATTCAAATAATTGAAACCCTAATATTAATAGGTTGCTATATAATTTTGTATTATATTTTTAAAACAGTAATTAATAATTTTCTTAAAAAAACCCAATTGGAAAGAAGTAGGAGGAAAATGGCTATTAGATCAGTTCAGTTATTTTCAACAATCACTCTAATTATTCTACTTACGGGAGTTTGGGGATTTAAACAAAATGAAATTGCATTATTTGCAAGTACAATATTAACAGCTTTAGGTATAGCTTTTTTTGCTCAATGGTCAATACTTTCAAATATAACTTCGAGTATCTTGATTTTCTTTAATCATCCGGTAAAATTAGGAGATTATGTAAAAGTATTACACAAAGACTATAATTTTGAAGGAGAAGTGACAGAAATGAACTACTTTTTTGTTCATTTAAAAACAAAAGATAATGAAATAATTACAATACCAAATTCTCATTTCTTTGAGAAATCATTCACTATTATTCAAAATAAAGGAAAATAAAAAGAATTTATTTAATGAGAATAATATTTATAACTACTATTGTGTTTTATTATTCAATAAATACTATAACTGCACAGACTTTTGATCTTGGAAGTTGGAATATTCTGAATTTAAAATATAATCATGACGAAAAATTAAGTTTTTTCGGTGAAGGGCAAATGCGTTCATTAAAATTTTACAGTAACTTTCACTATTACGAGTTTAAAGGTGGTATTAATTACAAAGTTCATAAAAATGTAAAGCTGAGTTTAGGTGCTGGAAGTTACCAAACTTATAAAGAAGGCGGTGATTTTGTTTTACCAAAAAACAATAATGAATTCAGAATTTGGCCTCAGTTAATTCTATTTCAATCAATCAACAAATTAAAAATAGAACAACGTTATCGTGCAGAATTGAGATTCACCAGTAATGGCTACCGCAACCGTTTTAGATACAGACTTGGTGTTTCTTATCCGTTTGGAAAATTGCGAAATGATTACAAACCCTTTCAAGTTAGCGCAAGTAATGAACTATTTTTTACTGATAATGAACCTTATTTTGAAAGAAATAGAATGTTACTTGCATTTAATTACAAACCATCAAAAGCAACAACCATTCAAATTGGTTATTTACATCAGTTAGACTACAAAATAAATGATGAAACAGGTAGAGACTTTTTTCAAATTGGTTATTTTATAGAGTTGTTCCGAAAGACATCACAAAACACAATTATTGATTCAGATATAAAAGATAATTAATTAAAATTAATAACATGCAATTGGAAATACCCTTCATTTGACATGAAAAATAGCGCTTAATAAATATAACCTATCTTTGCAGTCTCTTGGAACAGTTCAAGGAACCAATTATGAAATTCAGCGATTTAAATTTATTAAAAAACATACAGCAGGCCTTAACGGAAGAAGGGTACACCAACCCCACTCCGATTCAGCAACAAGCCATTCCAATTATTTTAGAAGGAACCGATTTAGTGGGCTGTGCCCAAACCGGTACCGGAAAAACGGCCGCTTTTGCCATCCCAATTATCAACTGTTTACACCGCTTAGTAGGATCTTCGGCTAAGAAAAAAAACATACGCACGCTCGTGGTTACGCCCACTCGCGAACTTGCTATACAAATAGACGAGAGTTTCAACACCTACGGGAAATACACCAACATCCGTTCGATGGTAATTTTTGGCGGTGTGAGTCAGGTGCCGCAAGTAGATCAATTAAAAAAAGGAATCGACATTTTAATTGCCACTCCCGGCAGGTTATTAGACCTTCACAAACAAGGCTTTATTGATTTGGATCATTTGCATTTCTTGGTTTTAGACGAAGCCGATCAAATGCTGGACATGGGTTTCATTAACGATGTCAAAAAAATCGTAAAACTAACTCCAGACAACCGTCAAACGCTTTTGTTTTCGGCAACCATGCCCATGGCGATTCGAGAATTGGCCGATACCTTTTTAACCAAACCCAAATATGTTTCG
>JBILNU010000016.1:0-21520 GCA_044374815.1 Flavobacterium sp. | reverse complement strand
CCTCCCATCGAGAATCAAAAAAAGTGAAAAATAATTTTATTCGCCCCAATGGGGTAGTTGGAAATTTTACTTTATTCATTTTATTATTATTTTTATTTTTATTTTTATTTTTATTTTTATTTTTATTTTTATTTTTATGTAAATATTATTTTTTAATATTCCTAACCTACTTATTTAATGAAAGTGGTATCACTATAATAAATAACTTGTCCTGTTGATAAATCGTGCATGCCACCAATTATACCAATTTCGCCATTCAATATCATATGTTCTAGAATAGTACTTCTTTCCATGATAGCTTTAATAGTTCTTCTTACATTGATCGCTGCAACATTTTCTACAAAAATATCATTCTTCGAGGTTCGATTTTCTTTTGTTTCATACTCATCATCCACAGCGGGTCTAATTTTGGAAAGTAAGGCGGTTAAATTTCCCATTTCAGCATGGTCGCAAGCACCTTTTATTGCTCCACATTTACTATGTCCTAAAACTACTATTATTTTTGAACCTGCCAGTTTACATGCAAATTCCATGCTACCTAGGATATCTTCATTTATAATATTCCCTGCAATTCTCACGCTAAAAATATCTCCAAGTCCTTGGTCAAATATAAGTTCGGCAGAAGTTCTGCTATCGATGCAGCTTAAAACTACTGCGAATGGATGTTGACCGTCAGAAGTCTCGTTTGCTTGTTGCAAAAGGTTACGATTTGCTTTTAAATTGTTAACAAATCTCTTGTTACCTTCTTCAAGTAATTTCAAAGCCATAGAAGGTGTAATAGAATCTTGTAATTCCTTTGTTAATGTTTTCATTATTCTTTTGTTATGTTTGTTATATCATTGTTGTCTTTTTAATTGCCAATTAAGCGACAAAAGATGCCATTAGGTTGAATAAATACAACGGTAACTACACCAAAAAAACAAATGAAAAATCAGATTTAAAGTTTGTAATAATTATTTATCTCTTTCATAATATCTATAATTATATTAGAAAGTAATAACGCTAAGTGAACGCGTTGATAAAATAATAAATTAAATAGTATCGGGTGGTGGTATTACTATTTTCCTAGAAATAGTGTCGTGTTTATTTAAATTCTCAGAAAGAATAGTAATTGACTTTTTTTTAAGATTAAATTCAGGGTAAGATAAGGATACAAAAATGAAATCAGTTTTGAGTTCTTTTTGAAATTCATCAGATTTAGAATTGTCATAACTAAATGAAATAGTCACTTTCTTCTCTACTAAACTTACAATTGTAGGTGTTGTGAGAAAAGTTAGAAAAAATACAATTAAAAATTTTACTATAATTTTCATTTGACAAAACTAATTTTTATTTACTAATAAATTACAATAATCTAAAAAAATATTTATAATAACTATTAAAATAAATTATCTAAAATAGACTTTAAAATTATACTATAAATTAAATTGATTGTTTTTATATTTGCATAATAATTTACTATTATGACGATAACTCAACTTCAATATGTTTTAGCTGTGGCCGAACATAAAAATTTTACTCTTGCTGCCGATAAATGCTTTGTAACTCAGCCTACACTGAGTATGCAAATTCAAAAGGTAGAAGAAGAATTAAATATTCAAATTTTTGACCGTACAAAAAAACCTATTCAACTAACTGAAATTGGTCAAAAAATTGTGAATCAAGCAAAGAATATTGTCAATGAAGCCGATCGAATGAAAGATATTGTTGAACAACAGAAAGGTTTTATAGGTGGGGAATTTCGATTGGGTATCATCCCAACAATCATGCCTACGCTGTTACCGTTGTTTTTGAATAATTTCATTAAAAAATATCCAAAAGTTAAATTAATTATTGAGGAACTTCATACTGAGGATATTATTTTTAAATTAAACAACGGCCACCTTGATGCAGCAATTGCAGCTACACCATTAAATGAAGAAAAGATAAAAGAAATCGTATTATATTTCGAACCGTTTGTTGCTTATATTCCTGAAAATCATGGTGTTTACAGTAAAAAAGAAATTGAAATTAGCGATTTAAATTTAGATGAAATTCTTTTACTACAAGACGGACACTGCTTTAGGGATAGTATATTAAATCTATGCAAAAGTGATAAGAACCTAGAAAACAACCATTTCAAAATTGAAAGCGGCAGCTTTGAGACTTTAATCAAACTCGCCGACGAGGGACTTGGAACTACTTTATTACCATACCTTCATACATTGGATTTAAAAGAAAAAGACCAAGCCAAATTACGTCACTTTACAGAACCAAAACCAGCACGTGAAGTGAGTTTAATTTATCCAAAAAACGAATTAAAAATTCATATTATTGATGCGTTACGCGCAACAATTGCAGGAGTTGTAAAAGGAGCTATCGTTTTTCAAAACGTACAAATTGTAAGTCCGAAGGCAACAAAGTAGTTATATTTTTCTTGCTCGAAGCATTTCTCGTTTTCCAGGAGCACCTGGCAATTTTTCAACTTGAAATCCGCTTTCAAGCATGGCGTTTTTAATTGATGATCGGCAAGCATACGTAACCAATACTCCACCAGGTTTTAATGCAGCATACATTTTTTGAAAGATTTCCAATGACCATAATTCGGGTTGAACCCGAAAACCAAAAGCATCAAAATAAATTAAATCAAACAGGTTGCAATAATTAATTTCTTGAAAGAATTGTTGGCGCTTGGTTAATTTAAAATTACTTGATAATTGATGCGTCTCATTCCATGATAATTGATGCATGGTTTCAAAAACTGATTGATAATTGGATGCATGCAATTCTGCAACATAATTCATTGATAACGCCTCATCAAGTAGAACAGGATACGCTTCGACGCCTGTATATTCAACTGATTTATTGGTTTTATTTGCTTCCTTGAAAGTAATAAAGGCATTCAATCCAGTACCAAATCCAATTTCTAAAATGGATAGCGGTTTTTCTTCGAATAAATCAAACCCACTTTTGATAAAAACATGGTACGCCTCTTGTATAGCACCATGCTTAGAATGATAGCTTTCCTCCCATTCTATCAAATGAATGGTTGTAGAACCATCTTGGGTTTTAATTATTTCGCGTTTCAAGAATTAAGGGATAAATAATTTTTTTATTTTCGGAATTGGCCCTCCGCATTTGCCTTGATGGCACGTAATACAGGCCTTCACACCTGCATTAAAATTTTGTTTTACATATTCAGCATCAGTATAAATCAATTTTTGAGTAGCTATGAAAGCTTTTGCATTGGCATCAAAAAATGGATCTTTATCAGTACTGTCGGTAAATTTTGCCGTATAAATTTTATTAAAAAACTCTGGGTAATTTCCCACCGGCTCGCCTTTTTCAATTTTATTTTTAATTTGCAAATTGTAGGCATACATCTGTTCCATGAGTGATGCCATTTCTGACAACTCATACATTTCAAACTTTTTCTCTTTATTACAAGATTCATTGTTTTCAGAAGTACTTTTTTCTTTTTTCTGACAAGAAAAAAAACAAATTACCAACAATAAGACTAGAATATTTCGCATCTTATTTTTTAATTAAAACACCATCTGCCATGAAAGAATAGTTGGTTTCAGGCGCAACAATACTATCAATTGCTGCTTGAGATTTTCCAGCATCTTTAGCATATTCTTTCAAATCACTAATTGGAGTAACTTCAACAAAAGCTTTTCCATGAAGAATTACTTCACTTTCTGAAGCGTTTTTTGGAACAAAAAAACCATAATCCTTAAAACGAACTAATGCTGTTTTACCAGAACCTAAATCGATATTCATCCAACATCCTTTCTTTTGACACACATCAACAATTTTTGAAACCACTTTAATTTCAAGGGTATCCGTAGGTTTTATAGAAGTATATTTTGCTAACAAACCCTCCTTGCTTATAGCACCATCAGGGGAAATGCTATCTCCAAATTTTGCGTAAGAGCCCACTTTTTCTTCTTGCTTTACTTCTATTTTCTTATTACAGCTAGTTACTAAAAGAACTGCTGCAATAGCACAAATTATATTTTTCATAATTCTTCATTTTTATTAAAACAAAAATAAACAGATATTAAATAGAAACACTAAATATTGTTTCTTTTTTTTTTAATTTAAATATTCATTTTTTTAGTAATTTTGCAAATTAATTATAAAAATCACAACCCACTAAACAACTAATTGTTTTCAATTTCTTGAATAGTGCTAATACTGTAAATTAAGCCGGATGAGTTTAAACAATACTCTAGAAATTGAAATAATTAAAGCTGCTTCTTCTAAAATCGATACCATTGATTTTGAAAATCTTGCTTTTGGAAATGTATTTACCGACCACATGTTGGTTTGTGATTTCAAAGAAGGATCCTGGCAAAAGCCTGTTATTAAGCCTTACGAACCTTTTATGATTGACCCTTCGGCTAAAGTATTTCATTATGGTCAAGCCATTTTTGAAGGGATGAAGGCGTATAAAGACGATCAAGATGAAGTATGGTTGTTTCGTCCAGATGAAAACTTTCACCGTTTTAATAAATCAGCGGTACGTATGGCAATGCCAGAAGTTCCAGAAAATATTTTTATTGACGGTTTAAAAACTATAATCGACTTAGAACGCAATTGGGTAAAAAAAGGAATCGGAAACACTTTATACATTCGTCCTTTTATGATTGCTGTTGGATCAGGAGTTATTGCGCAACCCTCTTCGCAATATCGATTTATGATTATTCTATCTCCAGCTAAATCGTATTATTCTGGTGAGGTAAAAGTAATTATAGCCGAACATTATAGCCGTGCGGCAAATGGTGGAATCGGCGCTGCAAAAGCTGCCGGAAACTATTCGGCACAATTTTATCCTACTAAACTAGCAAATGATAAAGGTTTCCAACAAATCATTTGGACCGATGATGCTACACACACTAAACTAGAGGAAGCAGGAACGATGAATGTGTTTTTTAGAATAAACGACACCTTATTAACTGCACCAACAAGTGAAAGAATTTTAGACGGAGTTACCAGAAAAAGTTTAATTGACCTTGCTAAACGTGAAGGATTAGACATTCAAATTCGTTCTGTACTTGTTGAAGAACTTGTAAATGCTGCTAAAGACGGAAGTTTAAAAGAAATTTTTGGTGCAGGAACTGCCGCGGTAATTAGTCCGATTAGCTCTTTCTCCTATCAAGATACCGAATATGTACTTCCAAAAATTGAAGCTACATTTGCAAAACAATTGAAAGAAAAACTAACAGACATCCAATACAACAAAGCGGAAGATACTTTTGGCTGGACGGTTAAAGTATAGATAATTTACAATTCTTAGAATATTGGATTTCTTGGATTATTAGATAAGAATATAAAGCGATTTTCATAAAAATCGCTTTTTTATTTATACTGAAAACCAACTGCTTACCATCTCTTTTTCGGAGTGGATTGCATTTTTATGAAAAAACTCATTAGTTTTACTATCGTATTCATATTCACCTATCCAATCCTGATAATTGTTTGATAAATCATTGATGCTGTTACAAACAAAAATTATTTCCTCAGTAGTTGTGGTAGGATGCACTGACATTCGAATCCATCCTGGTTTTTTAATCAAGTCCCCTGAGGTAATTTGGCAAACTAAATCATTCGAAGTTTCTTGATCAACATGCAGTAAATAATGCCCATAAGTACCGGCACAACTGCAACCGCCTCGGGTTTGAATTCCGAATTTATCATTTAATAATTTCACACCCAAATTAAAATGTAAATCTTTAATATAAAACGAAATAACACCCAATCGATCTTGGGTTTCTTCCGCCAATAAAACAATATTTGGGTTTTCCTTTAGGGCATCAAAAATATAAGAAACCAACTCGTGTTCGCGTTTCAAAATATTTTCAACTCCCATTTTATCTTTCAGCTGAATCGCCAAAGCCGTTTTTATTACCTGCAAAAATCCTGGAGTTCCGCCATCTTCTCGATCTTCAATATTGTCAATGTATTTGTGCTCTCCCCATGGATTAGTCCAGCTTACGGTACCACCACCTGGGCAATCGGGAACACTATTTTTGTATAAATTTTTATTAAAAATCAATACACCCGAAGTTCCAGGTCCACCAAGAAATTTATGAGGTGAAAAGAAAATAGCATCCAAATAACTTTCTGGATCTTGAGGATGCATATCGATAGCAACATAAGGCCCAGAACAAGCAAAATCAACAAAGCAAACGCCATTATTTTGATGCATTAATTTAGCTACTTCATGGTAAGGCGTTTTAATTCCGGTTACATTAGAGCACGAAGTAATACTTGCAATTTTAAAATTTCGATCTTGGTATTTAACTAGAAGTGCTTTTAGATTATCAATACAAAACAACCCCTTTTCGTCTGCTGGTATTATCACAACATCGGCCATAGTTTCCAACCAAGAGGTTTGATTGGAATGGTGTTCCATATGCGAAACAAAAACAATTGGCTTTAATTCCGTTGGAATTGAAGTATACTCTCTTAAATTCTCAGGTATTCTTAAACCTAAAATACGCTGAAACTTATTCACTACACCGGTCATTCCGGTGCCCGTATTGATTAACACATCATCATTTGTAGCATTTACATGCTTTTTTATAATGTGTTTGGCTTCATGATATGCCATGGTCATGGCCGTTCCTGAAACAGTGGTTTCTGTATGTGTATTTGCAACGAATGGCCCAAATTCATTCATCATTTTCTCTTCAATAGGGCGATACAAACGACCACTTGCAGTCCAATCAGTATAAATAATTTTCTTCTTCCCAAAAGGGGATTCAAACTCTTGATCAATTCCGATGATGTTCTTACGGAATTGTTCAAAATATATTTCTAATTCGGTTTTGGTTTGGGTGGTAATCATTGCTATTTATTTGAGTTCAAATATACTACTATTAATTATTTTTTTATTATATTTGAAATACAACTTATAAAAATAAGATGCATTTACAAATAGAAAATAATTTTTCGAACTCCTTACCTGCCGATACAATTGAAACGAACGAAACGAGGCAAGTATTTAATGCATGTTTTTCCTATGTAAATCCGAGAATTCCATCCAATCCGAAATTAATTCATGCTTCAAAAGAAGTCGCAGAATTATTGGATATTTCTAACGAAGAAGTAGCTAGTGAGGCCTTTTTAAATTATTTTTCAGGTAAGGAATTAATTCCAAATTCCAGACCGTATTCGATGAATTATGCTGGACACCAATTTGGAAATTGGGCAGGACAATTAGGAGATGGAAGGGCGATTATTTTATCAGAAATAAAAGCCAAAAATGTAATTTATGCACTTCAATTAAAAGGCGCCGGAAGCACGCCTTACTCCCGTAGAGGTGACGGATTAGCCGTTTTACGATCTTCAATTAGAGAACATTTATGTAGTGAGGCAATGTTTCATTTGGGTGTACCCACTACCCGATCACTTTCTTTGGTGGTAACTGGTGACCCCGTTTTAAGAGACATGCTCTACGATGGAAATCCCGAATATGAAAAAGGAGCCGTTATTTGTAGAGTTGCACCTTCTTTTATTCGTTTTGGAAATTTCGAATTATTTGCCGCTCATAATGATATTAAAACGTTACAGCAACTAACTGATTTTACGATTGATAATTATTATCCTGAAATAACTTCTACAGGTGCAACTAAATATTTAGATTTCTTTAAAGCAGTTGCAGATAAAACCTGCGAAATGATTGTGCATTGGCAACGCGTTGGATTTGTTCATGGTGTTATGAATACCGATAACATGTCTATTTTAGGGCTAACAATAGATTACGGTCCTTATGGATGGCTGGAAGATTACAATTTCAATTGGACCCCAAACACCACCGATAGCGAACACCGCAGGTACCGTTTTGAAAATCAACCGAGTATTGCACGATGGAATTTATATCATTTGGCGAATGCCTTATATCCTTTAATTAAAGAGGCTAAGCCCTTGGAAAAAATACTTGCTGATTTTAAAAAGAGTTATGATTTCAAATATATTCAAATGATGAAGTCTAAATTAGGTTTGCAACTTGACAACAAGGATGATGAAAAATTAATTTCAAGTCTTGAAAAAGTAATGCAATTATCGGAAACTGATATGACAATCTTTTTCAGAGAATTAGGTCGGGTGAAAAAAGACGCTACAGCCGGAAGTGCTCTTGTAACTATAAACGAAGCATTTTATAAACCTGAAGAAATAAAAAAAGAAATATTAAAATCTTGGGGACGTTGGTTTGAAAAATATTTAACTCGATTGAATACTGAACTAATTTCGGATGCCAATCGAAAAGCAACAATGGATTTGGTTAATCCAAAGTATGTATTACGCAATTACATGGCGCAACAAGCTATAGATACAGCAAACGATGAAGACTATTCTATTTTGATTGAATTAAATGAATTATTAAAAAACCCGTATTCCGAACAACCTGAATATTCGAAGTGGTACGCCAAAAGACCTGATTGGGCTAGAGACAAAATAGGATGTTCGAAATTATCGTGCAGTTCCTAAATCTTAGATTCCGGCGACAGCTTTGATTTCATCGATTATTCGATTTGCCAATGCATCGGCAGCGTCCTGAGTTGGAGCTTCCGTATAAATTCTAATGATTGGCTCTGTATTCGATTTTCTTAAATGCACCCATTCAGAAGCAAAATCAATTTTAACTCCGTCAATAGTTGCTATATCTTCGTTTTTATATTTTTCGGTCATGGCAACTAAAATAGCATCCACATCAATTTGAGGTGTTAATTCGATTTTGTTTTTGCTCATATAATACTGCGGATAACTCGCTCTTAATTCAGCCACAGACACATCCAAATTAGCCAAATGAGTTAGGAACAACGCTACCCCTACAAGGCTATCTCTTCCGTAATGAGATTCAGGATAAATGATTCCGCCGTTTCCTTCTCCTCCAATAATCGCATTAGTTTCCTTCATTAATGCCACTACATTCACCTCACCAACAGCACTCGCTTGGTAGTTTCCTTGGTGTTTATTGGTTATATCGCGCAAAGCACGCGAAGAAGACATATTTGAAACCGTATTTCCGGGGGTTTTACTCAATACATAATCGGCGCAAGCCACCAAAGTATATTCTTCGCCAAACATTTCACCATCATTTGAAATAAAAGCCAATCGATCCACATCGGGATCGACAACAATTCCGAAATCGGCTTTTTCTTCAACAACTAATTTACAAATAGCACCCAAGTGCTCTTTTAAAGGCTCTGGATTGTGAGGAAAATGTCCGTTTGGTTCACAATATAATTTTACACATTCTACACCCATTTGCTCCAATAACTTCGGAATAATAATTCCACCCGAAGAATTCACACCATCAACCACAACTTTAAATTTTCTTTTTGCTACTGCATCTGCATCAACTAAAGGTAAATTCAAAACTTCATCGATATGAATATCCATATAAGCATCGTTAGAAATAACTTCTCCTAACGAATCCACATCAACAAAATCAAAAGCTTCAGCATCAGCAATCTCTAATATGCGTTCGCCGTCATTTCCACTTAAAAACTCCCCTTTTGCATTTAATAATTTTAAAGCATTCCATTGTTTCGGATTGTGCGAAGCAGTTAAAATTATTCCGCCATCTGCTTTCTCAAGAGGCACAGCAATCTCAACTGTTGGTGTTGTAGACAAACCTAAATCAATAACATCAATACCCAATCCAACCAAGGTGTTAATCACCAAATTATGAATCATAGGGCCCGAAATTCGGGCATCGCGACCAATAACCACCTGAAGTTTTCTTCCGTTTTCTAAGTTACTAGCACCTTCTTTTAAGAAAGTTCCGTATGCCGAAGCAAATTTTACAGCATCAACAGGAGTTAGGTTGTCCCCAACTTGACCGCCAATAGTTCCACGAATTCCAGATATTGATTTTATTAATGTCATTGGTATATATTAAATGATTAAAAGGAAAAATTATAACGCAAATATAATCATTCTACTTTTTATGTAAAAGCAAATTAGCGTATCAATTAGGGATAAAAAATCTAGTAATCGAAAATATAAAAATGATACCTTTGCAAAAAAACGACCATGTTAGATCAAAAAACAATTGTTGCATTAGCTACACCATCCGGAGCGGGTGCTGTGGCAATCATTCGTATGTCGGGGGAAGCAGCAATTCGCATCGCATCGGAAGTTTTTAAATCGGTTTCAGGTAAAGACATTACTACTCAAAAAACCCATACAATTCATCTGGGTACGATTGCAGACGAAAATAAAACCTATGATCAAGTTTTACTTTCGTTATTCAAAAACCCAAATTCTTACACTGGCGAGAATGTAGTTGAAATATCCTGCCATGGCTCTACTTATATTCAACAACAAATTATACAGTTGTTACTTAGAAAAGGCTGTCGTATGGCACAACCGGGCGAGTTTACGCTTAGAGCTTTTTTAAATGGAAAACTCGATTTGTCTCAGGCGGAAGCCGTAGCCGATTTAATATCCTCGGATAATGAGGCTTCGCTTCAAATTGCCATGCAACAAATGCGTGGCGGTTTTAGTAGCGAAATTGCAAAATTGAGAGCCGAATTATTAAATTTTGCTTCCTTAATCGAACTCGAATTGGACTTTGCTGAGGAAGACGTTGAATTTGCTGATCGCACCCAGTTTAAAGAGTTATTGCACCGAATTGAATTTGTATTAAAGCGATTAATCGATTCGTTTGCTGTTGGAAATGTTATAAAAAACGGAATTCCAGTTGCCATAATTGGAGAACCTAATGTGGGTAAATCAACTTTATTGAATGCGCTTTTAAATGAAGAGCGTGCCATCGTATCCGATATTGCTGGAACTACACGAGATACTATTGAAGACGAACTGGTAATTGGAGGTATTGGCTTCCGATTTATAGATACTGCAGGAATTCGGGAAACTAAAGATGAAATTGAAAGTATCGGAATTAAGAAAACCTTCGAGAAAATAGAACAAGCACAAGTAGTTTTGTATTTATTTGAAAGTTTAAAGTTTAAAGTTTCAGGTTCAGAATACCTTACCGAAATTGAAAAAGTAAAAAATAAATACCCTCTAAAACCGCTTATTGTTGTTGTAAACAAAACCGATTTAATTTCGGAAAAAGAAAAAGAAACACTTCAAAAATTACTTGAAAATTTAGAAGTAAAAACAATTTTCTTGAGTGCGAAGAACAAAACTGGAATTGAAGAATTAAAAAATCAATTACTAGCTTTTGTAAATACTGGAGCACTCCGAAATAACGAAACAATAGTCACAAATACAAGGCATTATGATTCATTACTTAAAGCCTTAGAGGAAATTCAAAAAGTAAGCTTTAGCTTGCAAGCGAACGTGCCTTCAGATCTTATGGCGATTGATATTCGACAGGCATTGTATTACTTTGGAGAAATTACAGGTGAAGTCACCAATGACGAGTTACTAGGTAATATTTTTGCCAATTTCTGTATCGGAAAGTAATTTAACTATTGATTAACAATAAAATTAAAACCATCTAAATACATTTGTTTAGATGAAAGCCTACCCATTCTACAAAATAATAGCACTAACTGCTCTGGTTATCTCCGGATTTACTTCTTGTAAAAAGAAGTTTTCGGGAGAAGATTATGTAGCCTACTTTGGAGGAGAAGTTTCCAATCCAACGAGTAATTATGTGCTTTTTTGTAAGGACAATGTAGTATTGGATTCGATTCCTTTAAATTCGGATAATACTTTCTTTAAAAAATTTGATTCCCTTGCTCCTGGCATGTACACTTTTAAGATAGAGCCAGAATACCAATATGTTTATTTCGATAAAAACGACAGCATCAAAGTGCATGTGGATTCGAAAGATTTTGATGAATCGGTGAATTTTTGTGGTCGTGGCGATCAAAAAAACAACTTCTTAATGGAAATGTATTTGAGAAACGAAAAAGACAAAAATAACATGTTTGACGTTTTCGATTACAATTGGAACCGCTTCAATCAATACATCAACAAAACGAACAAAGAGAATCAAAAATACTACACCACCAAGAAAGAAGAAATCAAATGGAATGATGCTTTTGATTTTTATGCCAAAGGGATTGTGAATTTTCCGCATTATACCAAAAAAGAGATTTACCCAATGATTCACGAAATGCGAACTGGTGAAGATGTCACTTCGCAACTTCCAAAAGATTATTATGCTTTTAGAAAAAATATAGATTTCAGTAACGAAGCATTAACTGAATTTTCTCCTTTTGTGATGTATATCGACCACATGCTTAATAATGTAGGATCTATTCACTACCACAATCATTTTTCAGAATTGGATTTGGCTCTAAAAACCAACATCAACAAATTAAATATTGCTGATACGTTGATAAAAAACGAGCGTGTTAGAAATATGGTTTTAAACAATATTGCATTAAAATATTTATTGGAAGACCAAAACATGGTTAACAACCAGGAGTTTTTAAAAAGCTATCATAAGTTTTCTACTGATAATAGCAAAAAGAATGAGGTTTTAAAAATTGGAAATGCCATTCAACTTCTTAATGTAGGTAAGAAACTACCTTTAGTTAAACTAGTTAATACAGATGGAAAAACTACTACTTCTGATGCAGTGATTACCAAAAATTCGGTGGTTTTCTTTTGGACTGAAAAACTGACCTCTCACCTACTTGCTGCTCATAAAAAAGTACTCGCGCTAAAAGCAAAATACCCTAATTATAATTTTATCGCGATCAATCTGGATTCCGATACAAATAAATGGAAAGAACTATTGCCTAAATATAAATTTGATGGCATTACCGAATTGCATTGTGCTAATTTTGATGACATCAAAAACAAATGGGCCATTACCAAAGTGCACCGCACCCTTATTATTAATGCCGATAAAACCATAAATAATGGTTTTACCAACTTGTTTGATGTGCATTTTGAAGAAGATTTGAAATAGGACTTAAGATCTTTGTTTTAAAGTGTTGGTATCTTAAACATATTTATTTTTACATAAAAAAAAGCGGCTTTCAAATGAAAGCCGCTTTAAGTAGGAAGTGTAAATTTGGGTTTATTTATTTCCTTTTTCGAAATCAGCTATAAATTGAGCCAATCCGATATCAGTAAGTGGGTGTTTTAACAACCCTAAAATTGCAGATAATGGTCCTGTCATTACATCAGCACCAATTTTAGCACAGTTTACAATATGCATGGTATGGCGCACAGAGGCAGCAAGAATTTGAGTTTCGTAACCATAATTGTCATAGATTTCTCTAATTTCTTGTATCAAGTTCAATCCATCGGTAGAAACATCATCCAATCGACCAACAAACGGAGATACAAAAGTAGCACCCGCTTTGGCAGCTAATAACGCTTGCCCACAAGAAAAAACAAGGGTAACATTGGTTTTAATACCTTTGTCCGAAAAGTATTTACAAGCTTTAATTCCGTCTTTTGTCATCGGAATTTTCACTACAATTTGATCGTGTAAATCAGCCAACTCCTCACCTTCTTTAATCATTCCTTCATAGTCGGTAGCATTCACTTCGGCACTTACTTCACCATCAACGATGTTACAAATGTCTACATAATGCTTTAAGATGTTGTTTTTTCCGGTTATTCCTTCTTTAGCCATTAATGAAGGATTGGTAGTAACCCCATCAAGAATTCCAAGAGCTTGCGCTTCTTTAATGTCATTTAAATTGGCTGTGTCAATAAAAAATTTCATAGTTTATTTATTATATGTAGTTGTGTTTATGTGGCAAAATTACGAATTCAATTTCAATTTTCAATTTAATATGAATGCTTCTTAAAAATAATTTTTTCTAGCCCTTGGCTATTAAATTTTATAATGATTCATCAACATTTTCTCGTACACCTTGTCGGGAAGAATTCGTTTCAAAACGATGGAGAATTTTTGCATAAAAGCCCCAATTTTATAATGTCCTTTAGGGTTTGATGTTTGAATGATTTTATAAATTGCTTCTGCCATTTCATTCGGATTTTTACCGCTATCAACATGATTGTTCATCATTTGAAGCGTTGTGCCATAGGGAATTTCATAAGCAGAACCTTTAATTAATGGTGCGTGAAATCTTCCTGCAGCAATATTAGTTGCAAAATCTCCTGGCGCCACATTGGTAATATGAACTCCGAAGGATTTCACTTCCATACGCAAGGCTTCTGTAATCAATTCAAGCGCTCCTTTGGATGCCGAATAAATTCCGCGATACGGCAATCCCATATAACCTGCTATGGATGTGATATTGATAATCAATCCTGATTTTTGCGAACGCATGGCGGGCAAAACAGCTTTCATCACTTCAATTGGACCAAACAAATTGGTTTCAAAATTGTTTTTTATTTCTTCGGTTGGAATTTCCTCTATGGGACCTGTTATCCCAACACCCGCATTATTAATCACTACATCAACCCTACCCGATTTTTGAATTACTTCAGTAATTGCATTTTGAATGCTTTCTTTATTCCGAACATCAACAGCCAACAATGGAAATAAAGAATCGCTAATTCGCTCCGGATTTCTACTGGTGCCGTATACCGTAAAACCTTTAACGTGCAAGAAATCACCAATCGATTTTCCAATTCCTGAAGATGCTCCTGTAATAAATACTACTTTACTCATTTTTTAAAAGCTTGACGTGAGATGCTTAAATTTTAAAGTTTAAAGATAAAAACTATATTTAATAATTATTGTTATTATAAAAAAAGAAATTGGAAGTAGTTTCAAAAAAAAATCCGAACCAAGTTCGGAAATAAAAAAATGGCAAGCGACCTACATCGCACCGCTCAACCACATACCTTTGCTATGTTCCCATCCTGGAGGATTTTGCAGGAGCTGGTCGTGTAGGACTTGCCAATGCAAAGATACAATCTTTTTATCTTTTTGCAAGATTTTAACATCTTAAATAATACATTTGTATATCGAAAATTCAATCTTTACATAATGAAAAATTATAACCTATTAAAGTTCATTTTATTAGCTTCGATAATGGCTGTAAGTTGCAAAGTTGCCGATACAGAAGAAAGCTATTTTAGTTTTAACGAAGCAGTATTGAAAGCACAATACACCCCAAAAGAATCCGTTAAACTTGGCATTGTTGATAGTGCAAATAAAAAGATTGATAGTATTGTTTACTCAATTAACAATTTAAGAGTTGGATCGGTAATTGGAAATAAGGAATTAACCTTCCCGCTAAAAGATCAAAAATTGGGATACCAAAATTTAAAAGCTAATGTATATTTTGAAGGAAAAATAGAAACCGATTCTACTCGAATTGAAGTCGTTTCTGATTTTACTCCAAAAGTTTTAACTTATACTATTTTAAATACCTACCCTCACGACATCAATTCGTATACTGAAGGCTTGGAATTTTACAAAGACACCTTATATGAAAGTGTTGGCCAATATGGCACTTCTCGATTATTAAAAACCGACTATAAAACGGGGAAAATTCTTAAAAGTTTAAAATTAGAGGATAAATATTTTGGAGAAGGGTTAACAATATTAAATGATAAAATTTATTTATTAACCTATAAGGAGCATATCGGATTTATTTACGATGCAAAGACATGGAAACTAGAATCTACTTTTGTTTTTGACAAACCGGAAGGTTGGGGAATGACAAATGACGGAAAAAACATCTACTTTAATGATAGTTCTGAAAAAATCTGGACCATGGATCCGTCTACACAAAAAACAATTGATAACATTAATGTATATTCTGAAAACAATAAGATTAAAGAAGTTAATGAAATGGAATGGGTTGACGGAAAAATATTCAGCAACATCTATCTTAAGAAAGCGATTGTAATCATCAATCCAAAAAATGGTGCAGTTGAAGCCATGCTAGACATGTCGGGATTAGAAAAGAAAATTACCCAGCTTCCGGATACCGATGTATTAAATGGAATTGCCTATAACCCAAAAACAAAAACCTTTTTTGTAACAGGTAAAAATTGGGATAAAATGTTTGAAATTAAAATTAATTATTAATTTCAATAAAAAAAAGCCAGGCTAATTAGCCTGGCTTTATTATTTAAAGATATAAAGAAATTAATCTTTTTGTGATTGTTGAGCTAAGTTATAAATAACAAGACCAAATCCAATTTTGTTAATAGCATCAGCAATGTTGTAAGCCACATCTACACTTCCTTTTCCTAAGATACCAGTGTACCATCCATCAGTTCCCAACATGTATCCTAATGGATAAATTGCCCAACCAACTAATACAAACCAGCATAAGATTTTGTGTGCAGACAATACATTTCCACCTGCAGCCTGAGCAATTTTAGATGCTTCACCTAACCAAATTTCATAAACAATTACGAAATAAGCGATACCTGAAATTAATCCCCATAACCATGCATTAGGACGGTCAATTGTTTCTCCTGCATATCCTGTAACTAACATTACTAAAGATAAGAAGATCATTTTCCACATTAAAGATTGTTTTGCACCTGCAACTTTTAAGATTAGGTAAAACTCAACACACATTAATGGAACAGTTAAAGTCCAGTCTACATAACGAAAGAATGTTGGTGACTCTTGGAAAGCGGTCCAATAATCTCTCATGTAAAAATAGTGAACTGCAGCAATAAAGGTAATTAAACCTGAAACCAGAACAGATACACGCCACTTTTTATCAAATTGATTTAGTGATAAAAAGAAAAAAGCTGATGCGGCCATCATAGCCATACAGCCAATAAAAAATGTAAACCCTACATAATCAGTAGGCAACAATTTGGAAATCATTCCTGGGATAATCATAAAATTTGTCATAAAAATTGGTTTTTTAATTAGTTAATAATTAGATTTGTTTAAACAAATTTATAAAATACTAAACAATAAAAAAACATTTTGTTAATTTTTTTTTATAAATTTTTGAAAAAATAATAAAATTTTATGAGTAAATTTTCAAATATCTCAATCGTAGCAAGCTTTTTTGGACTTTGGATCGTTTCATTTTTTTCAAATAAAATTCAAATAATTTTAGGATTTTTATTAATTTTTAGCTTTGGGATCTTACATGGAGCGAATGATTTACTCCTGATTGAGAAAAATAATAGCAATAAAAAGACACCTAATTTTATAAAATCACTGATAAACTATGTTTTAGTAATTATTTTATGTGCACTATTATTTTATTTTATTCCTTGGCTTACACTTTTGCTATTTATTATAGTTAGTGCCTATCATTTTGGAGAACAACAATGGAAAGAATTAATTAACAATTATCCTAAATGGGGTTGGAATACTATTTTCTTAACCTATGGGATGTTTATCTTTTCGTTATTATTTCTATTTCATGCACAAGAAGTAGAAAATATTGTTTATGAAATAACTAATGTTAAAATTTCTAAATCATTAATTCCACTCCTATTTAATCTAGTTTTAATAACATTTATGTTAACAATAGGTTATACCTATTATATATATGAAAGCCTAAGAAGAAAAATTTTAACTGAATTATTCTATCTAATAGTATTTACAATTATTTTTAAAGCTTCTAGTTTAATTTGGGGATTTGCGCTCTACTTTATATTTTGGCACAGTATTCCATCAATAATAGAACAAATGAATTTTTTATATGGAAAATTATCCATTCAAAATTTTATGAGTTATTGTAAATCGGCTGCATTGTATTGGGTTATTTCAATAGTAGGAATAATTCTACTCTACTTGTTATTAAAAGACAAAGAACTATTCAATGCCATCTTTTTTTCATTTTTAGCAGCAATTACATTTCCGCACGTAATAGTTATTACTAAAATTTTTAATAGAAAATAGACAAAACAAAAAAAGCCAGACAATTGTCTGGCTTTTTTAATAATAAGAATATTATTATTTTACTTCTTCAAAATCTACATCCTGTGTATTATCACCCTGTGCTTCTTGAGAAGGAGCTTCTTGTGCTTGACCTTGGTCACCACCTTGAGCATACATTGCCTCAGTAGCTGTTTTCCAAGCTGCATTCACATTATCTAATCCTTTTTGAATTGCTTCCAAATCTTGAGATTGGTGTGCCATTCTTAATTCGGTTAAAGCATATTCGATTGCTGTTTTGTGCTCGTCTGATAATTTATCCCCAAGTTCTTTCAATTGAGACTCAGTTTGGAAGATCATGCTATCCGCTTCATTTAATTTTTCAGCTTTTTCTTTAGCGATACGATCACTTTCAGCATTCATTTCTGCATCTTTCTTCATTTTCTCAATTTCTTCTGCAGTTAAACCAGAAGAAGCTTCGATACGAATATCATGCGATTTTCCTGTTCCTTTATCAGTAGCCGAAACTTTGATGATACCATTAGCATCAATATCAAAAGTAACTTCAATTTGAGGAACTCCTCTTGGTGCTGGTGGAATTCCATCTAAGTGGAAACGACCAATTGTTTTATTATCTGCCGCCATAGTTCTAGCTCCTTGCAATACATGGATTTCAACTGATGGTTGAGAATCTGCAGCTGTTGAGAACACTTGCGATTTTTTTGTTGGAATAGTAGTATTTGATTCGATAAGTGTAGTCATTACTCCACCCATTGTTTCAATTCCTAATGATAATGGCGTAACATCTAATAATAATACGTCTTTCACATCACCAGAAAGTACACCTCCTTGAATAGCAGCTCCAATTGCCACAACTTCATCTGGATTAACTCCTTTAGATGCTTTTTTACCAAAGAATTTTTCAACTTCTTCAGCAATTTTTGGCATACGAGTAGAACCTCCTACTAAGATCACTTCATCAATATCAGAAACTGATAAACCAGCATCTTTTAAAGCTTTTGCAACAGGCGCCATTGAACGTTTTACTAAAGCATCCGTTAATTGCTCAAATTTAGCTCTAGATAATTTTTTCACTAAGTGTTTCGGTCCAGAAGCGGTAGCCGTAACGTAAGGTAAATTGATTTCAGTTTCTGCAGAAGATGACAATTCAATTTTAGCTTTCTCAGCAGCTTCTTTTAATCTTTGAAGCGACATTGGATCTAAACGTAAATCAATTCCTTCTTCAGCTAAAAATTCAGCAGCTAACCAATCGATAATTTCGTGGTCAAAATCATCTCCTCCTAAGTGAGTATCTCCGTTAGTTGATAATACTTCAAATACTCCGTCTCCTAATTCAAGTACAGAAATATCAAAAGTACCTCCACCTAAATCGTAAACAGCAATTTTCTGATCGGTTCCTTTTTTATCCAAACCATAAGCTAAAGCTGCAGCAGTAGGTTCGTTGATAATACGCATTACTTTAAGACCTGCAATTTCTCCAGCTTCTTTTGTAGCTTGACGTTGCGCATCATTAAAGTAAGCAGGAACAGTGATAACTGCTTCTGTTACTGTTTGACCTAAATAGTCTTCAGCAGTTTTTTTCATTTTTTGAAGTGTCATTGCCGACAATTCTTGAGCGGTATACAAACGACCATCAATATCCACACGTGGCGTATTGTTATCTCCTTTTACTACAGAATAAGAAACTCTTTTAGCCTCTTCTGATCCTTCTGTAAAAGAATGCCCCATAAAACGTTTAATAGAAGCAATAGTTTTTGTAGGATTTGTTACTGCTTGTCTTTTTGCAGGATCTCCTACTTTAATTTCTCCACCTTCTACAAATGCAATGATAGATGGTGTTGTTCTTTTTCCTTCTGCGTTTGGAATAACAACAGCTTCGTTACCTTCCATTACAGATACACAAGAGTTTGTTGTACCTAAATCGATTCCGATTATTTTACCCATTTTAATTTATATTTAATTTTATTGTAAACTTATTTAACAACTCGACATCCAATAAACAATCTTTGTGCCATTACGAAAAAGCCGTGTATATGTCAGTTTTTACTTAATATGACGCAAATTAATATGACAAGATGACATTTATTTGATGCTGAATTTTTACTTATTATCATATTCGCAATAATAGAATGTTTCAAATAGCTTTTTTTGAGTTATTCTATTATATTTGTTTTTCAAAATAAATAATTCTTATGGAACACTGTATCTCGATTTTTGACATGCTAAAAATTGGTGTTGGTCCTTCAAGCTCACACACACTTGGACCTTGGCGTGCCGCCGAACAATTTCTGGCAGAAATTCGAGAACAAAATCTATTAAATCAAGTGCATTTCATAAAAGTAGATTTGTATGGTTCGCTTTCTTTGACTGGAATTGGTCATGCTACTGACTTAGCCGTAATGCTTGGCTTGAGCGGACAAGACCCCGAAACTATTCCGGTGGATTTAATTTCAAGTAGTATAAATAACATTAAGCAAAGTAACAGTATCCTTTTAGGGAATGAAGTTAAAATTCCTTTTTTTCATAATAAAGACATTCGTTTTAATAAGAACTTTCTGCCTTTTCATGCTAACGGAATAACTTTTACTGCTTCATTAAAAGACCACACCGATTATGTTTCCACATTTTATTCTATTGGTGGTGGATTTGTAGTAAAAGAAGATCAAGAAAAATCAAACAAGAATAAGAACCTAAAATGTGCTTTTCCTTATTTAATAGAAAATGCCCAAGATTTATTGAATTTTTGTAACGAACAAAACCGATCTATTTCGGAGGTGGTTTATGAAAATGAAAAAGCAATGCGATCGGAAGAGGCTATTCACAATGAGTTAATGCGCATTTGGGAAACCATGCTCGAGTGCATGTACATTGGTTGTCATAGCGAAGGGGTATTACCTGGCGGATTAAATGTGCGACGCAGAGCATTTGACATGCATCAAAATTTGATTGGTGAAGCTCAATATACATCTCCTCAAGAATGGCTGGAAACCATTAGAAAAACCGAAGTCAAATTTAGACAAATATTAAAATGGGTTTCTTGTTTTGCCCTAGCAGTTAATGAAGTTAATGCTTCTCTTGGCCGAGTAGTTACTGCACCAACCAATGGAAGTGCTGGAGTAATTCCTGCAGTTTTAATGTATTATATGGTTATTGAAAATCACCAAGCAGGAGAAAAAGAAATCAAAAAGTTCCTAATGGTTGCGGGTGAGATTGGAAGTATTTTCAAAAAAGGATCTACTATTTCAGCAGCAATGGGTGGTTGTCAAGCAGAAATTGGAGTTTCTTCTGCCATGGCAGCAGCGGCACTTTGTGAGTTATTAGGAGGAACACCAGAGCAAGTTCAAATGGCGGCTGAAATAGCCATGGAACACCACTTGGGTTTAACCTGTGATCCTGTTGGTGGATTGGTACAAATTCCGTGTATTGAACGCAATACCATGGGAGCCATTAAAGCCATTAATGCCGCGGAACTAGCGCTTGAAACCGATGCCAAAAACGCCAAAGTTCCTTTAGACAAAGTGATTGACACCATGTGGCAAACTGCCAAAGACATGAATTCTAAATATAAAGAAACTTCGGAGGGAGGTTTAGCAGTAGCTGTTAATTTAGCCGATTGTTAGAATTCATAACTCCAACTCATAGTTGCAAATAAGTTGAAATTTACTTCGGCATCATTTCTCAAAAAGACCGCTTCTTTAGAATTAAAATAACGCAATTCTGTTCTTATTTTCATTTTAGAATTAGGCAAATAATCAAAATTTAATGAAGTACCTAGAGTTTTAA